>JACQAD010000283.1 GCA_016195125.1 Magnetospirillum sp. | reverse complement strand
CCACAGCTCGGTGGAATGCCAGCTGTTCGACTATTACGCTGGCGACTGGCTCGACAAGCTCGACGAGCTCAAGGTCGAGCACAACGAACGCGAGGTTCTGGTCAATGCCGGCGCCTATGCGTTGGGCCGCAAGACCGATGAGCTGATTATCGGCGAACTGGACAAGTCCACCAATTACGCCCTGGACGGCACCACCGGCCTGACCAAGGCCAAGGTTCTCGACGCGTTCGAGATGCTGGGCGACGCCGATGTCCCCGATGACGGCAAGCGTTTCGCCGTGATCGGCTGGAAGCAATGGTCCGATCTGATGGCCATTCCCGAATTCGCCCATGCCGATTATGTCGGCACCGACGAATTGCCGTGGAAGGGCACCCAGGCCAAGCATTGGCTGGGCACCCTGTGGATGCCCCATTCCGGCCTGACCAAGTCCTCGGGCGTGCGCTACTGCTACTGGTACCACCAGACCGCCATCGGCCATGCCTGCGGCTCCGAGGTCAAGTCGGAGATCACCTATCAGGGCGATCGCGCCGCCTGGTTCGTCAACAACTTCATGTCGCAGGGCAGCGTACTGGTCGATCCGGCCGGCGTGGTGTCCCTGCGCTGCCTCGAATCCTAAGGAGGCCCGCATCATGGCCTATCAGTCCAAGGATCTCAGCGTCCTGGCCTATGCCAACGGCTTCACGCTGTGGCACTACACCACCGCCGACCTGCCCGCCATCGTCGATACCACCGGCTATTTCAACGCCGCCTCGACCATGCTGCGGGTGGGCGACATCGTCGTCGCCAACGTGGATACCGCCGGCACCATGAAGGCCGGTCTGTTCCTGGTCTCCGCCAATTCCGGCGGCGTGGTCGACGTCAACGACCTGACCCAGATCGGCAGTGCCGACACCCGCTGACCGATCCACCTCTCCCCCGGTTGCCGCCGGGGGAGAGTTCCCTTCAATGCTTCGGCCCGGCGCTCCGGTGGGTTCCCCCTCTCCCCATCGTGGCAGCGCCGGCCGTCCCCCGCCCCCGCGCGGCTTCCCTCACGCTGCGGGGGCGGGGATGAATGATATGGCCTCAATCGCCGGCGCTTCGCTTGGCTTTCCTCGCTTTTGCCTCCGCTTCGCTCCGACAACGCTGCGGCGCGCTCAATGCGCATGGTCGCTGCGCTCCGTTATCCATCAAACCAGGAGAACCGACATGGCCCTCAATGCTATCGCCTTGTGTTCGCGCGCGCTGCTGCGCATCGGCGCCGCGACCATCGCCAGTTTCGACGACGGCTCGGCCGAGTCGGAAGTGGCGGCCAATCTTTATCCGCCGCTCCGTGACGCGGCGCTGTCATCCCATCCGTGGAGCTTCGCCACCGGCCAGGTCAGTCTTGCCCGGCTGGCTGGGGAACCCCTGGCTGATTTTGCCTATGCCTATCAGTTGCCCGCCGATTTCCTGCGGGTGCTGTCGGCGGGTTCCAGCGGCTGTGGCTCCGGTCTGGTCTTCCGCATCAACGGCTCGCAATTGCGCTGCGATGCCGACGAGGTGGTGTTGACCTATATCTACCGCCCCGATGAAAGTGCCTTCCCGCCCTATTTCGACCAGATGCTGATCGCGCGGCTGACCGCCGAATTCTGCATTCCCATCACCGAGAGCACGGCGCGGGCGCAATTCCTGTTCCGGCTGGCCGAGGACGAATTTCGCCGCGCCAAGCTCATCGACGGCCAGCAGCATACGCCGCCGGCCATCACCGATTTCCCCCTGGTGGAGGTGCGGTCATGAGCCTGATGACCCAGACCAAGACCAGCTTCACCGCCGGCGAAATAGACGTCGATCTGTGCGGGCGGGGCGACCTCGCCCTTTTCGCCAACGGCGCCCGCTTTCTCCGCAACGTGGTGGTGGCGTCCACCGGAGGGGTCGGCCGCCGGGCCGGCACCCGCTATGTCGATCAGGCCCGGGGGCCGGGCCGTCTGATCGCCTTCGAGTTCAACACCGAGCAGGCCTATCTGCTGGTTCTGTCGGCGGGCAAGCTGGACATCTATGCCGAATCCGTGCGGGTGGCCAGCCTGGACACGCCCTGGAGCGCCGCCCAGATTCCGCAACTGGCCTGGACCCAAAGCGCCGATACCTTGCTGGTGGTCCATCCCGATGTGGCCCCGCGCAAGATCACCCGGCTGGGCGCCAGCACCTGGACCATCGCCGAGTGGAGCTTCCACGAGGCCGATGGCGTTCTTTACGTCCCCCATCACAAGTTCGCCGATGATGCCGTCACCCTGACGCCCAGCGGGACCGGTGGTGCCGTCACCTTGACGGCGTCGGCGGCCGTCTTTGATCCGGCCCATGTGGGGCTGCGCTTTCGCCTTGCCGCCAAGCAGGTGCGGATCACCGCCGTGATCTCGGCCACCCAGGCCAGCGCCGAGGTGAAGGAGAGTCTGGTCTCTACCGCCGCCACCAGGGATTGGGAGGAACAATCCTTCTCGTCGCTGCGCGGCTGGCCGGTGTCGGTGTGCTTCCATCAGGGCCGTCTGGTCATCGGCGGCAGCCGGGGCCAGCCCAACCGACTGTGGCTGTCCAAATCCATGGATTTGTTCAACTTCGATCTGGGCACCGGCCTGGATGACGAGGCCATCGAGTTCGGGCTGCTGTCCGATCAGGTGGACGCCATCCGCGGCGTGTTCTCGGGCCGCCATCTGCAGGTCTTCACCTCGGGAGCGGAATGGATGGTCACCGGTTCTCCACTGACGCCGACCAAGATCCAACTGACCCGCCAGACCAGGGTGGGCTCGCTGGTGGACCGCATGGTGCCGCCCCGCGATGTGGACGGCGCCACCCATTTCGTCTCGCGCAATGGCCGCGACCTTCGGGAATTCCTGTTCGCCGACGTCAACCAGGCCTATCAGGCCAATGACCTCTCCATGGTCGCCAAGCATGTGATGAACGGGCCGGTGGACCAGGATTACGATGCCGGGCGCCGATTGTTCCATCTGGTCATGGGTGACGGCAGCATGGGGGTACTGACCGTCTATCGGGCCGAGAAGGTCACCGCCTGGACGGTCTTTCACACCGACGGCGCCTTCCGGTCGGTGGCGGTGGTCGACGGCGAGGTCTTTACCCTGGTGGAACGGGATGGCCGGTATTTCGTCGAGCGCTTCGAGACGGGACGCAATCTTGATTGCGCCCTGCTCGGACACGCGGCTGTGCCGACCATCAGCTGGAGCGGGCTGGATCATCTGGAAGGGCGCACCATCCGGGTGCTGGCCGACGACGTGACGGTTAGCGACGCGGTGGTGGCCCAGGGGCGGATCGTGCTGCCTCAGCCCGCCAGCGCCATCGAGGCCGGTCTGGCCTATACCCACCGTATCGAGCCCCTGCCGCCATTGGCGGGGGTGGGGCAGCCCATGGCCCCCGGTCAGGCGGTGCGGCTGGTGCAGGCCTGCTTCCGGGTGCTGGAGACCAAGGCGTTGCATATCGATACCGGTCGGGGCGCCATTCCCATTCCATTCCGCCGCCTGGGTGCCGATCGCTTCAGCACGCGGCCCGCTTCCTTTTCCGGGGATGTCCGGGTGCGTGCCATCGGCTGGAAGCGCGATTGCATGCTGCCCCTGTGGCGTATCGAGCAGGACATGCCCTTGCCTTGCACTCTGCTGTCGGTGGCGACCGAGATCAAGACCGCCGAATAGATTCAGGATGGAGAACAAATCATGACCAACTATGTCCAGGTCGTCGATGTCGTGCCCCGGTGCCATTATACGGCCAACGGCATCCAGACCTCGTTTCCCTTCACCTTTCCGGTATTCGCTGCCGCCGATCTGGAGGTCTGGGTCGACCAGACCCGCCAGGTCGGCAGCGCCTATACGGTTTCGGGCATTGGCGTCGCCGTCGGCGGCAGCGTGCTGTTCACCGTACCGCCGGCGCAAGGCTCCCGACTCACCTTGCGCCGACGCATGGCCCTGGAAAGCCGCACCGATTTCCCGGACACGGCGGTTCAGGCCAAGCCGCTCAACGACGCCCTCAATTATCAGATCGCCGCCGTGCAGCAGGTGGCCGATGACGTCGGATTGTCGGTCAGACGCTCGTTCCGCAGTCTGTCCTCGGCCGATCTGACCTTGCCCGAGCCCCAAGCCGGATGCGCCATCAAGTGGAACAATGCCGCCGACGGCCTCGAGAATTCCGCCGCCGACGCCGATCAGGTTCTGGCGATGGCCATGAGCAGGGCCGATTCCGCTTCGGCATCCGCCAGCGCGGCGGCGGTCTCGGCCGCCAGCGCCTCGGCCTCGGCCACCAATGCCGGTGCCAGTGCCAACGCCGCCACCAATGCCGCCGCTCAGGCACAGCTATCGGCGGCCTTGGCGGGGGGGGTGGTCAAGGTCTCGGCCACCGATGCCAACGCCGATTATCTGCTGAACACCCTGGTGGCAGGGGCCAACATCGCGCTGACCAGAAACAATCCGGGCGCCAATGAGACCCTGAGCGTCGCGGTGACCGGCCTGGGGACCGCCTCGGTCCTGAACAGCGATAGCGACGCCGCCCTGGCCGCCAATTCCGACGCCAGACTCCCGACCCAGAAGGCGGTAAAGGCCTATGTGGATGCCCATGGGATCTCCGCCGCCGAGTTCCAGGCCCTGCAACAAGACGTGCTGCAGAACATGCTGATGGATGCGGTCAACGGCGCCTGGGCGGCGGGATCGGTGGTGGCGGGCGGCTTCGACGTGTTCAGCTCCGACACGATCGGAGTCAATTCCTCGGGCCAGTTCTATGACGCCGTCAACAAGCTCTACGCCAATCCCAGCACTGCCACCGCGACCTCGGCGGTGGTGGTGGCCGCCGATAACGGTGGCGGCTACACCACCATCGACCGGACCATGGCGGTGGCCAACGGAATCACCATCCAGTCCATCGGCATCCAGAGCAACCTGGCCATCACCATCGAGGTGAAGCTGTTCAAGCAGAATTCCGCCGGCAATTACACCGCGGTGGTCAATCAGGCCTTCGCTCATCCCGGCGGCAACGTCATCGCCGATTGTACCCTGACGACGCCCTATACGGTCCCTGCGATCGGCACCTATTACCTTGGGTGCTATTCCGCCGGAAATTGGCGGGCTTCCACCGCCAGCTACGCCCGCGCCTATTGCAGCGGCGACGTGACCGGAACCCAAGCGGGCATCATCGAGGATACCGGCAACGCCGTGCCCAAGATGCGCTGCACCTATGCTGCCGGCGCGACCAATATGACGCTGGTGTCGGGGGGCTTGACTCCGGCCCCGGCCACCGTCCCCGCCCAAATCAAGATCATGGTGCTGTGGAAGGATCTGTCCGGTTCGGCGGTGCTCAATACCGACCTGATCGCCGAGGCCGGTCGCGACGGCGCCACCTGGAGTGCCGGCACCCTGACCGATACCGGCCTGACCGTGTCTGGTTTCAAGGTGTTGTGGGCGGTGGTGGACGTTGCAGCCCAACCCGCCGGCACCTCGGTCAAATACCGTCTCAAGACCCTCAACTCCAAAAGCCAGCAGGTCAGGGGTATCGCCCTGATGACCAAGTAGGAGCCCCCCCCATGGACAATCTCATCGCCAATCAGCTGGGCTCGCAAGGCCCTGTACTGGCCGAACTGACGACCCTCGACCTTCGCCGCATCCGCCCCCTGGCCGCCATCGTCGCCGCCCAGGCCGCCGGGCAGGCCGCCCACCCTCTCGACGTGGCGGCCTTGGCGGCGCTGGAGGATCAGGCTTGCCAGCTGCGGGCCCGTCTGGGCGGCTGACCCATTCCCCTTCATCGGGGAAATCCGACCCGCCGGTCATGGTGACCGGCGGGTTTTTTATTCGAAAGGACGCCACCATGAATCCACAAAGCATCACCTATTCGGCCGATGGCCTCTGCGCCACCTTCGGCTTCGCATTTCCGGTACTGGACGGCGCCGACCTGGAGGTGTCGTTGAACGGCACCGTCCAGACCGGCGGCTATACCGTCCTGGGCGGTGAAGGGATCACGCCGGGCGGTGCCGTGGTGTTCGCCTCCGCTCCCGCCATCGGCAACGCGGTGACGCTGCGCCGCACCGGCAAGGTGCAGGTGTCGGGCTCCGACGCTCAGGGCTTCCTGGAAGCCAAGATCGTCGCCGGAGCCAATGTCAGCGTCACCAAGACCAGCGATGCCAATGGCGAGCACCTGTCCATCGCCGCCACCGCCGATCCCGCCCTGTTCCTGCGCAAGGATCAGAACCTCGCCGATCTCGCCGACAAGGCTGCGGCGCGCAGCAATCTGGGCCTGGCCGCAATTGCGGTCTCGGGCTCGTACACCGACCTCGCCGACAAGCCCAGCCTGGGCTCGGCGGCGGCGTTGAACGTGGATACCGACGGTGCGTTGGCCGCCAATTCCGACTCGGTAATTCCCAGCCAGAAGGCGGTCAAGACCTATGCCGCCGCCAAGTCCCAGAACCTCGCCGATCTGCCCGACAAGGCCGCGGCGCGCAGTAATCTGGGCCTGGCCGCAATTGCGGCCTCGGGCTCGTACGCCGACCTCGCCAACAAGCCCAGCCTGGGCTCGGCGGCGGCGTTGAACGTGGATACCGACGGTACGTTGGCCGCCAATTCCGACTCGGTGGTTTCCAGCCAGAAAGCGGTCAAGACCTATGTGGATGGCAAGGTGGGCTCCACCATCTCCAGCCTCTCCATCGACATCAGGAACCTCCTGCGTCAGGCCTTGTCCTCGGCGATCCATAACGGATTGCCGGCGGAAGGCTTGTTCAACGGAATCTGCGACGCCTTCAACGCGGACACGATCGGTGCCAATTCCAGCGGCCAATCCTATGATCCGAGCGGCCATTTTTACCGGAATGCCGGCAGCACCCTGATGCCGATCGTCACTCCCGGGACGATCGTACCGATCGGCGGGGGCCAGACCATCATCGACATGGACGGCACCAATATGGCCCTGGCACGGACCGTGGTGGCCGAGATCGGCATTTACCTGACCTCTCCCATGTCCGGGATCGTTCCCAAGATCGCCCGACGGATTTCGGCGGGCCATTTCGATATCGTCGCCACGGCGGGGACGGTCAATCATGGTGGTACCGGCTGGGAATGGTTTGGCCTGGCCACGCCCTATACCGTGCCGAACGACGCTTATAACTATTTTCCGGGATGCTACCTCCCGAGCACGTTCAGCTCGGGTGTGTCGACGTCGACGGCCAATCCCTTCGACGCCTACAATCCTGCCGGCGACATCACCGGGAACAATCAGTCCCTCACCGAGGAAAGCGGTGCCAGCGCCACTCGGACGGCCGCCATGGCGGTTCGCTACCAATCCACCAGCATGACCCTGGTCACCAACACGCTGTTGCCGGCCCCCGCCGGCGCACCGTCCGAGGTGCTGGCCGTGATGTTGTGGAAGGATGTCTCGGGCAGTGCCGCACTCAACACCGATCTGACCATCGAAGCCACGCGGGATGCCTCTAACTGGAGCAGCGGCACCCTGGTCGACAGCGGCCTGACCATCAGCGGCTTCAAGGTGCTGTGGGCCGATATCGATGTCTCGGGCCAACCCTCGGGCACCAGCGTCAAGCTCCGTATCAAGGCGCTGAACAACAAGGGGCAGCAGGTCAAGGGTATCGCCCTGCTCACCAAGTAGCTGGACTTTCAACCCGCCTCCCCACCCCTGGGGAGGCGGGCTTTTCATGTCCGAAGGAGATCAACCATGGCCGAGGATCTGTCCGGCCTGCGTATCCGGCTGGCCGCCTCTCTGCCCGATCGGGTGGCGGCGGCCCTGGCCGGGTACGAGGATTTCACCGCCTCGTCACCGCCCGCCGATGCCAAGGGCTTTGCCGCCTGGCACGCGGCGGCCAAGGCTGCTCTGGCCCATGTGGATTTGCTGGTCAAGCTGGCTCGCTGGGCCGAGGGTTCGCCTGAACCCGACGCCGAAGGCGGGGTCGAGCGTTTGTTGGCGGGCGCCCGCGCCGCGCTCGATGCCCTCGATGAATGCGAAGAGGATGAATGATGAAAGTCGGCAATTTCCCAGAATTCGTCTGGATCTGGAATCAGCGCCTCGGCCTCGGTACGCCCCACCATCAACTGCGCATGGCCCGCTGGCTGGCGGCGCGCTGGCATGGGCGCGAGCGGGAATTGCTGCTGATGGCTTTCCGGTCAAGCGGCAAATCCACCATCGTCGGCCTGTTCTGCGCCTGGGTACTGGCGGTCAATCCCGATTTGCGCATCATGGTCCTGGCCGCCGATATGGCCCTGGCCAAGAAGATGGTCCGTAACGTCAAGCGCATCGTCGAGCGCCATCCCCTGACCCAGGGGCTCAAGCCCGGGCGCCGCGACCAATGGGCGGCGGATCAGTTCACCGTCAACCGGCCGGGCGAGTTGCGCGACCCCTCCATGGTGGCCAAGGGCATCGGCGCCAATATCACCGGCTCGCGCGCCGAGATCATCATCTGCGACGACGTCGAGGTGCCCAATACCTGCGATACCGCCCCCAAGCGGGCCGATCTGCGCGAGCGTCTGGCCGAGATCGAGTATGTGATGGTGCCGGGCGGCACTCAGCTTTACGTGGGCACGCCGCATTCCTTCTATACCGTCTATGCCGACAAGGCCCGGTTGGAGGCCGGCGAATCGCGGCCGTTCCTGGATGGCTTCACCCGCCTGGAACTGCCGCTGATCGATGCCAAGGGGCGCTCCGCCTGGCCCGAGCGCTTTCCCATGGAGCGCATCGGCGCGCTGCGCAAACGCTCCGGCCCCAACAAGTTCGACAGCCAGATGATGCTGCGTCCGGTCAACATCGCCGAGGGCCGTCTCGATCCCGACCGCCTGCGCCTCTACGAGGCCGATCTGGTCTATGCCGAGGGCAACGGCGTGCCGCTGCTGTCCATCGGCGGCCGGCGCATGGTCTCGGCCTCGTGCTGGTGGGATCCGGCCTATGGCGCTCCGGGCAAGGGCGATGCCTCGGTGGTGGCCTGCGTCTTCACCGACCAGGACGGGCTCTACTGGCTGCATCGCATCGGCTATCTGGAATTCGATCCCGCCCGCACCGATACCGACGAGGCCACCCAGCTCTGCCGCCAGGTGGCCCGCTTCGCCGCCGACCTGCATCTGCCGGCGGTGCAGTTGGAGACCAACGGCCTGGGCCGCTTCCTGCCCGGATTGCTGCGCCGTGAACTGGCGGTGGCGGGCATTGCCTGCGCCGTCCTCGAGGTCGCCTCCCGGCGGGCCAAGGACCAGCGCATCGTCGATGCCTTCGACGCCGTGCTGGCCGCCGGCGCCCTTCACGCCCATCGCTCGGTCTGGGACACCCCCTTCGTGGCCGAGATGCGCGAATGGCAGCCGGGCGGCAAGGGCCATGACGACGGCCTCGACGCCGTCTCGGGCTGTCTTTTGTCCCAGCCGGTACGGCTGTCCCGACCGGCGGGCGCCACCCGTGCCGGCGATTGGCGGCCGGGCGGGGCGCCGGTGGTGGCCCGTTCCGATTTCGAATTTTAATCAGGAGATATTTCATGGATCACATCGCGTTCGACCCCGGCTGGTGGGTCTCGGCCGTGGAACTGCCCGTGCTGGGCGGCATGGCCCTGATGATCTGGCGAGCCCGCCAGGAATCAGACCATCGCATCGACGAGTTGGAACACCGGCTTGACGTCGGTCTCGGTCAGGCCCGCGAGGCCCTGGCCGCCTACAAGCTGGAAGTGGCCAAGTCCTATGCCACCACCGGCTATCTCAAGGATGTGGAGCAGCGTCTGACCGAACACCTTGTCCGCATCGAGGGCAAGCTGGACGGCTGTCAGTCCTGCGCCAAATAGCCAGAAGGAGTCACCATCATGGACCCCATCACCATCGCCCTGGGTTTGGCCCAGTTCGTACCCGGCCTGATCCGCTGGATCAGCGGCGACGATTCCTCAAAGGCGGCAGGGGTGGCCGAGCAAGTCATCGGGGTCGCCCGTACCGTCACCGGCAAAGCCAATGGCGAGGACGCCCTGGCGGCGGTCAAGGCCGACCCCGCTTTGGCGCTGCAGCTTCAGCAAGCCTGGCTGACGCACGATCTGGCCCTGGCCCAGGAGGAAACTCGCCAACTGGCCGAGATCAACGCCACCATGCGGGCCGAAGCCGCCAGCAACGACCGCTATGTCCGTTGCTGGCGGCCGACCTTCGGATATGCGGTGGCGCTGACCTGGACCGCCACCATGGGGGCGGTGTCGTGGCTGATCATCGCCGAGCCCGCCCAGGCGCCGGCGGTGATCGCCGCCCTGGTCAACACCTCACCCATCTGGGGCATCGCCCTGGGCGTGCTTGGCGTCTCCGTGGTCAAGCGCAGCCAGGACAAGATGCTGGCCCGCCAATAACGGAAAAGCCGGCGATAACAGAAAAGGGGGCCGAAGCCCCCTTTCCCACATTGCAACCGATCAACGCCGCCCTCATGCGCCGGGCGCCGCCCGTGGCGGCTCGGCTTCCGCGGCATAAGCCTCAGTCCACGGACTGGGCCGGATCGGCATCCTCGCTCCAGGTGATGGAGGGACGCGGAGTCTTTTCGATCCACTTGTCCAGGGCCACCACATGCTCGGCCTCTTCGGCGGCGAAATCGCCACCCAGCCGCCGGACTTCGGGGTCGGTGGAATTGGCGGCGGCGTCCTTGTAGTACTCCATGCCGCGGATCTCGTTGTCGCGGGCATAGCGCAGCGCATGGTACGGCGTCATCAGGTAATGGACGTCGCCGTCATCGCCCACTTCCGGCGGGGTCTTCCAGCGGAATTCCCAGCTCATCAGCTTGGGAAGTTCAAGGGCGCGGGAACGTTGCTTGATCTCCTCGCCATGCAGGGTGGAAAACCGCGCCATGTCGCGGAAGACCGAGGCGGTCTCAAGGTTATTGTGGGCCTCCATCATATCGGCCAGCTCGAGGTACCGCTCGGCGGCCTCGGTCTCCAATGCAATGGCGTGCGCCAGGAACTCTGCCAGGGTATAGCCCATCGTCGCCTCTCGTCAGGGAAGATATCCGATGGAGCCTATCGGGGTGGGGGCGGCGCGTCAACCGGTTAATTCGGTATTCGAGTACCGAATTAACCGGTTGACTCCTGGTCCTGCCCGTCGCGGTTCTTGCGCCACTGGGCGAATGCCTCGGTCATGCAGGTGCGCATCGCCGAGGCCGAGACGGTGGGGAAGTGATCGGCCAGCATGTCCCAGACCTTGCCGTTATGGAGAAAGTTCTGGGCGAAGATTTCCATATCAGCGGCATTGTCGTCGTCGAAGGATTGCTGCAGATAGTCGAACAGGCGCTGTCGGCTTTGTTCGTCGAACATGGCCATGGTGGCCTCCCGGTCAAGAAACACGTTGAGCCCCGCCGGGGCGGAGCTCAACGGAATGTCGGCACGTGGGATCCGCCTCTAGAGGCTGGAATCGACCCATTCGTACAGTTTGCTCTTGGGCAGGGCGCCGATCTTGGTGGCTGCGACCTGACCGTCCTTGAAGATCATCAAGGTGGGAATGCCGCGCACACCGTACTTGCCGGGAACGCCGGGATTCTCGTCGATGTTGATCTTGGCGACGGTGATCTTATCGGCCCTGTCCTTGGAGAGTTCCTCGAGCGCCGGGGCAATCTGGCGGCAAGGGCCGCACCATTCGGCCCAGAAATCCACCAGAACCGGGCCGGGGGCCTTAAGCACCTCGGCCTCGAACGAGGAATCGGTCACAATCTTCATAGGCAGGTTCCTTGTCGAATTCGAACGGCGGAAGGCTGGGCGGGGCCCGCGCATCCGTCACCGGACCGCCTCGCGGGGCCAGCCGGAACCGACACTGTAGAAAGCCCCTGGGCCAGCGTCAAGCCAGCCCGACGGTTCTCTCGCGATGGGCCGGGTTGCGTCCACCGCCCACCATCCCCAACACCCCTTTCCCACCCCCATCAGGCAATGCTATAACCCGCCCATCCGCTCGCGGAATGCGTCCCGGTAGCTCAGCAGGATAGAGCAACGGTTTCCTAAACCGTAGGTCAGGGGTTCGAATCCCTTCCGGGACGCCATTTTCCAGAACGATACTTCAATATAAATCAGCCAGTTAAGGCGAGTTGGGGTTACTGGAGGGTGGCTCAAGGTTACCCGGCCATGGTGTAATTTTCGGCGCTTGGTGTGCCAAGAATGTGCCAGGGCACAGCCGGGGGCTTGTGCCAGGAATTCTTTGGTGGCACATTGAGTGTGGTCGAGTTGACCAAGGATGGCGCTTTCTGCCGGCGCCTCCTCGAATATCTTGGCACGCACACGGCTGATTCGCAGGAGCGGAACAGCGTGGCTTACTCGGGAAACCGGGCAATGTGAGTGCCGGACTCCAACACTCCCCCAGTTCGGGGGAGGGGAGTTCGGCGCGTGCAGACATCATCCCTTCCCATCTCCGACGATGCTCATGGCGCGCCTCCGCCAAGGAGGGCAAGGCCATTCCTCCTCACCGAGCAGGAGGCTGCCGAGCTGATCGGCGTCACGGCCGACACCCTGAAGGTCTGGCGATCCAAGTCGAGGCGCGCCGGCAAGCTGATAGGCCCTCGCTGGGTCGAATTGGCCGGCGAAGGCGTCGCTCGCATCATCCGCTACCGAATGGAAGACCTGGATGCGTGGGTGAGCGCGGGCGTGGTCCGCCTTGAGCCCCGCAAGCGTCGGGGAAGGCCTCGCAAGGAGGCCCAGCCATGAGCAACTCCACTTGGGCACTCGAAGTTGCCGGGGGGCTTGGCTGGGACCGCGTACTCAGGGCCTTTTTCCAGCCCGACGGGGACTGCGCGGCCCTCGGAGCCGAGGCGTCAATATGCCTTCTGGCTCTCCAGTCGGCGGTGACTGTCAAAACCGGCGTGGTCCGCATGAGCACCTCGGAACTCGCAACACGCACAGGGGTTGCGGTGCGCAGCGTGCCCCGCGCCCTCGATGTCCTTCGGGCAGCCGAGTACATCGAGCAGTTACCGACAGGGCCGGGTCGCACGAGCAGCTACCGAATCATCCGCTGGCTGATTGCGACAACACCCGAGGGTGATCAGGTGCCGATCTCGGTCCCATACATCCCAGACGAGGAAAAGGACCGATGGGAGAGGCTCAAGTCCGCCCTCCGAAGCGGTGATCTGGCGGCACTACCGGCTGGCGTCACCGTCCACATCCACATCGATCAGCTTCAAGTCGTGCAGCCTGGCGGTGTGGGGGTGCAGGTGCATGCAGGCACCGCCCCATCTGCCGAGGAGGTAAATGCGTGGTGGCGGCAATTTGGCCCCGGCGAGTGGAATACGCTCCTTGCGGCAGCCGGCCTTAGGGGCGCCCGCGTTACGGAAGCGACCAAGGCGGCCGCGTGGCTCGCCGCCCAAGGAGGTGAAGGGTGATGCTACCTCTGCCAGTCCGGCATAGGTGGGCGAACCTCTGCCACAGCGGCATAGGTCAGGGTGGCAACCACTGCCACCGTGGCATAGGTCAGGGTGGCAACCACTGCCGCCGTGGCACACCTGTCCCCCCCCATAGATTCTATTTATAGACCTAAAAAGAGCGAAAGGTGAGGCGATGAGCCACGTTGATGACACGGCCAAGAGGCGCATTCTTCACCCGGCCATCGTTGCGCTGTTGACCTTCATAGCAGCCACGGAGCAAGCCTCCGCCCAGATGTACTGCGACCCGTGGCCGGCGGCAGATATCGCGGGCAAGGCAGCGACCGCCGCCATCACTGCCAACACCACGGCGGTGGTACTGATGACGACCGAATCGGCCATCGCCAGGGATACACTTGCTCTGCAAGGGTTCGCCTCCCAGGTGTCGGGCAATCTGCGCGGGGCGATTACGGCGGGGGTGGGGCTGATCGCGGAGGCCAAGAGCAATCAGGACACCCAGCGCCGCGTCCAGGATGATCGGGTAGCGGCCATCAAGGCGCACCAGTTCTCCACGCCGCTCTGTCAGGCCGCGACCGGCGCCGATATCGGGGTTGCTCTCGCTCAGGCGTCGATGGCGGATCAGATCCTTGTCTCGCAGGCCAATGCCCGCCGAACCGGCGGGTACCGGCGCCCCGAAAGCTCCAAGGCCCCCATTCAGGCCGGGACCGCCGCATTTCAGGAGCGGCGGGCGCTCTTTTGCGATCCGAATGACCCCGCATGCGACGGAATGGTGGGCAAGAGGCCGGAAGGGGACCGGATGCCCGGTGCTGTCCTGGCCATCGGCCGGCTGGAGAATGCGGACGACAGGGCACAGGCGGCCTGGGTGGCCAACAACCTGACCATGCCGCTCCCGGTGCCGGCCTTGACCGAACGGCAGTTGGCACAGCCCGGCGGCTCGGAGTTGTACCTCCGTCGAGGTGGTTGGGAGACACAGGTCAACCTCGGCAAGGATCTGACGGCCGATATCCTGGTCAGCCGTCGGACCCCCAAGGCCCATGCCGGCTACTTCAACAGCCTGTCGGCCGAGGCGGGCCTGCCCCAATCGCGGGGCGACGTCTCCGAGGAGGACATGGACCGGATGCGATATCGCGACCGGTTCAGCGACAAGTTCACGAGCCGGGTCGCCAGCCTGGACGACCCCACAGTGCTGGCCCGTGAGTGGCTGATCCTTCGGGCCGAAGACAACGCCCAAGCCTACCGCTGGAACAACCTCCTCGAACAAACCCTTCTTCTCAACAGCTCGATCCTGTCCAGCATCGTCGAGCCAAAACTGGCGTCCGGCGTGAAATAGACCGCCTTTCCGCCCGCCAATTTCGCCAGGAGTGCCAGCAT
Organism: Magnetospirillum sp.; assembly: GCA_016195125.1. Taxonomy (GTDB): domain Bacteria; phylum Pseudomonadota; class Alphaproteobacteria; order Rhodospirillales; family Magnetospirillaceae; genus Phaeospirillum. The sequence continues at coordinate 4,155 of JACQAD010000283.1, read as the reverse complement.
GTCCCGCGCCGCGTGGTTTCTGCTTTCCCCCTTCGGCAAGTCCGACCTTCAGGCCCTGGGGCACCAGTGGGCGATCATGGGGCGTGCCCTGGCCCAGGCTTACCATTGCCTTGGCCTTATTCCCGATGATCATCCGTCAGCGTGTAGCATTCGAGGGGCCTTGAGAGCTGCCGGTGATGGTTGGGCGCGGAAATACCAGCGGCAATTGGCGGCCGGATGGGCAAGCGATGATGAGTTCTTCGGTCGCCTCGGCGGCCTGGCGGAGGCCATTGGAAACGCCCGAACCACCATCGTGCGCGACACCGCCGCCATCGCCATCGGCTGGGCCATGGTGGGCGCCCTGCTTTTCGGGGTGGCCTATCTGGTTCTGACCGGCGCCATCTCGACCGCTCACGCGGCGGCTGCCTCGCCCGGAGCGGCTAGCGACTTGGCGAAAACCATGCTGAAGAGCGTCTTCCCCTTCCTTGGCGGCGCCTCCAGCCTGGCGCAGGGGCTCGGGACGATCGCCAGCACCTTGTGCCTGGTCGCGGCGGTCTGCGCGGGGATCGTGGCGCTTTGGACGTCCGGTGTGCTGATGGTCGAGTGGGTAGATCACCCCGACACCTTCAAGCAGCGCTACAGCGTGCCCTTCTTCCTGGGGCGGCTGGTCGTCGCCATGGGCCTGCTCATTCCCATATCAGGCTGGAGCGGTGGGCAGATGATCGCGGGCGCTGCCGCCGCTTGGGGCTCCGACAAGGCATCGGAAGCCTGGGCGGCCATGGTCGGGTACCTGTCCAGCCAAAGCGGCGACCTCGTGGCCATCCCAACGGTCTCAGAGGCCGATCTACTGAGCACTGTGGCTAACCTGATCGCTGTCGAGGCTTGCCGTGCAGGAATCAATGCCGATTCCGGTGTGATCGGCGCTCGTGTGAATGTCAGCGAACTCGTGCGGGACGAGTCCCTCGCCGCCATAGGCATGCCGTCCGGCTGGACCACCAATGGCGGGGCAGGTGGCTGGAGTTACGACTACACCTCGGCCCTGTTCGATGGCGCCAGCGACGCCCTGGTGATCGGCGGCTGCGGGAAGATCGTCCTTCCCAGTGTCGGCGCGGCAGGAAGCGCCGGCTCCCGCATCGCCCAGGCCCAGGCTCAGGCGTTCGGTGAGATCCATCAAATTGTGGCGACATACACCGAGGAACTGGCCGCCGCCCGGGTCGCTTGCCGCGACACCGCCGCCCGGTGCCAGGACCCGGATGCTTCGGTCCTGGCATCGCTGCCGGCGACCTATCGTGCCAAGCTGACCGCCAACATCCGAAGCGCCCTGTCGTCGGCAAATTCTGAGGCTCGCAGCCGGCTAAACGCGATCTCCACCGGCCAAGGGTGGGTTGGAGCGGGGCAATACGCCATGCAGCTCGCCAACCTGCTGGGAAGCATCGAAGCCGCTGGCACCGCGCTTCCGCAGGTCACGCCGCCAACCATCGAGGCGGCGCAGGATTTGGTCGAGGCGGCCTTGGAGAACGCGGGGCAGGCTCTCAATGATTCGGGCAATCCGTTGTTCCGCTCGTTCGACAGCCTGGGATCGGGGCAGGAAGGAGGCTTCGATAGTCTGTTTTCATCGATCGCAGGCCCGCTTTGGTCGGTGCTCGCTCAAGTGGACAGCCAGAATCCCCTGGCCGGCATGGCGACTATCGGTCGCGCCACCTACCGCACCGGAATCGGGCTGGTCATCGGGGTCAACCTGTTCTCCGATCCGCCGGCCGGCGGCGTCGAAGCGGACGGCCATTCCAAGACGCCAGCCGCCAAAATGAAGAAGGGCAAGATCAGCCGCGCCTCCTCGGCACTCACCAACAGACTGAAGAGCGTCGGCGGTGCCCTGTCCAACGGCCTTTCCAGCATGTTCTCGACGATTCAGCCGGTAGTAAACATGATCGCATGGCCTTTGATCATCGTCGGCCTGGCGATGGCGTATTACGTCCCGCTCCTGCCGTTCGTCCGCTACTATTTCGCCGTGGTGTCGTGGCTGCTGGCGGTGGTGGAGTGCATCCTGCTGCTGCCCATGGCCCTGGTCATGATGGTCAACGCCGAGCGCGCCGCCGGAGCGTTCGGTCCCGCCGCCAAGGCCGGTCTGTGGAGTGTCGCGGCGATGGTGGCCCGCCCCATTCTGACCCTAGCCGGTTTCGTGGCTGGCCTAATGGTGTTGTCCGAGGCTGTGGGCCTGCTCAACGCCGTCATGCTCCCCATGCTGAGGGGGACACAACAGACCGGCGGCCTCATGGGGGTGCTGATGGCCGACGGCGTCTTCGCCTTCACCACCTATCTGGTCATATATCTTGGATTGATATATACAACAGCAAACACAACCACAAAGGCGGCCGAATTACTCCCCAGCGCCGCCTATCGCTGGCTCGGGGCCAATGCAGGTGGCGATCGGGATGACGGCGGGGCCGTCGGGGCCGCGATCGGCAGCACGGTGGCAAAACTTGACCGGGCCATGCACGGCATCGGCCGAACCGCCGCGAGAAAATGAACCCCACAGGACAGGAGAGACCTATGAAAGACGATAACGACGTCGCCGCTGCCATGGCTCGGATCGACGCGGTAATAGCGGGTGGATGGCAACCCAGACAGCGTCCCGCAGCGAAGGATATCACCGGCATGACGCGTTGGGTGCGCAAGGCATGGCCCCACATTGAGGGGGCGCGACAGAAGGGATTCACCTGGCAAGAAATCTGCGAAATGATGGATGAGGCCGGGATCTCCCTGAACGACGGACGAAAGTGGGCGCCCAAGTCGTTGTCGGCTGCGGTAGCGCGAGAGCGGCGACGTCGGCCGGTGGAACCGGCAAATTTGGTCCCTCCATTCCAGGCGTCATTGGCGCTGCTCGATATCGCCGTGAAGGGCATCGCGGGCGACGATGGCGAGCTTCAACGGGCGCTCATCGACCTTGCCGAGCGGTGTGAGGCGCTGGACATGCGGCAAATCAGGGAGCGCAGGAGTTAAGGAGCCCAGCCTCAGCGCACTTTCTATCTCAGCTGATCCGGGGGGATAAAACCCATACCCTTCCATTTCTTATCAAATCCGGACAATTTCCGCCGCACAGGAGGAACCGCCTCGTCCTGCTTGACAGGCGGCTCACCCTCACCGAGCCGGTTGGTATGGTCCTGCGTCTCTCCTGTATCGAGTCCCGCCCTGCCAGCCACCAGGGCGGGGGGAGCAGATGGCATGCTTACCTGGGGTGAACTTGGCAATTCCGCTGCTTGAGCCATCGGCATATCGGGACCAAGAGCAATCGCAACCGGCAGCCGGCGCGCGAGGTGGGCTGCTGCAGCTTTGATCCCCTCCAAGTCACCATTTCCATAGAGCTGGACCAAGTGCTTCCCGAAAGCCTCCCAACGTGCTGCGGCCTCTCCTAACTGGACGCTGTCCTGCCAGCGCCGCTGTTCCGATTCAAGGCGGCTCACCTTCGCACGCAGGTCAGCCGCTTCGGCGTCGGCCTGCGCGCATCGGGCGGAGAGCTGGGCAACTTGCCGACGTAATTCCAAAATCTCGTCGCCGGCATGGCCTCGTTCGCGACTCTGTTTGCACGCCAGAACGCACTCTGCCGGGGAACGGCCTTCGGACAGCCGAGGCCAGCAGGCGCGGATTTCATCGGTGCTGACCATCACTCCGGCGGCACATAGCGCATCGGCAACTTTTTGCCAGGTTTTTCCCTCCAGACGCATGAGGGCGATTGCCTCCACTCGTGCCCGGAGCTCGTCCGCCTTTTTCATCATCACTTTCGGCCTCTCGGTCCCGTAGCAAAGTATCCGTAGCAAAGTATCCGTAGCAAAATAGCGTAGCAAATATCATCCAGCAACAGCGGTAATTAGTTATGAAAATGCTACGGAACCGTAGCTGACCGGCTAAGGTTCTCTAGCATATCGATGCACAGGTGTGTTCACTCTGACGGCTCAAGGCCGTAACGCCTGCAACGTTGCCAGATTTCACCCGCCGCCCCGTTCTTTCCGCCACTTCGCCGCCCAGTAGCCCCCATTTGTTCGCGCGCCTGTTCATCCACGAACCGCGCTGCCGAGCGAAATGAACAGCGTCGCGTCGTCAAGTCATTGCGGATCGAGCGGCCTGGATATGCGCTCTCGTTGCCCCAAGCCCTTGCCCCGAGCGTTGCTCGGGGTGTGG
>JACQAD010000076.1 GCA_016195125.1 Magnetospirillum sp. | reverse complement strand
GAGGCCTGCTGGTCTTTTAAACGAAAAAGTGCCCGCACCTTGATTGGTGCGGGCCGATTTCATTTCCAATCTCAGCGCGGGCCGCAGCGGCGGGTCATTTGAGCCCTGGCTTCGGCCTCATCGGCGCAATCACGACAATGCTTGGCATAGGGATTCGCCCGCAGGCGCTCTTCCTCAATGGTCTCGTTGCAGGCCCGGCAAATGCCGGTGGAGGGAGCCGATTCGGCTCGTTCCAAGACCGCTTGAATGGCGGCGGCGTTCAGCATGTCGGTGCGTTCAGCTGCCAGATCGATATCGTCCATCCCCTCACTCCCGAGAGTCAATCGAGCCCATATAGTGGCAAGACCGAACCGAGTAATCAATATCTATGATGTTGGGGGCGTGACGTTGAGTGGGTGATTATTTACTCAACCGGCTTTGGTACCCATACCAGGGTGGCCGGGCCGTCTTCCTGATTGCACAATTCGGACAGCTTGGCCGCGGAAACCCTAAGCGGCGTGGTGCCGTTGATGGTCAGCAGGCCCTTGCGGACCAGCTTCCAGCCCACCGAGACGCAAGCGGTGGGAGGGACGCCCTCGGCGGTCAGAGTCACCTGATTTCCCTTGCGTTCCACCGTGATGGTGCCGCCGAAGACATGGGGGACGACGCCGCTGGTCTGGGCTGCGCGTTCCATTTGTTCCGCGAAGACCTCGGGGCTGGCCCCGGCGGGGCCGGGAAGGGAGTTGGTGGGCAGCATCTTCATGGCGGCGATACCCAGCACCGCCACGATGGCGACCACGCCGAGTATGGACAGCCAGCGCACATGCCCATCAGGTCCGGGCTTGTGCTTCCGGGTGGGATGGGCAGAAGGAAAGTGCTTTCCGGGAACCGCCGAATGAATGGCCATGACCACGATCCTGCGAAAAGGGTCAATGAGATCGATTCTTAAATAGTCGCAGGAAAGGGTTAAAGTAAGGTTGAGTTCGCTCGGTCACCGTCCGAATTTCTCGATGGCAGCCGTGACTTGGCTTGGAACTTTCATCAGCCATTGGTAGAGTCCTGGCCGAAGCTACGCCGCCTGGCGCGGGTTGGGTAATGGACGGTTGGGGGGAGCCCGAAATGGAACGGACCCCCTAGGTTTCCCTAGGAGGTCCGATGGTGGGCGGTACAAGGATTGAACTTGTGACCCCTACGATGTCAACGTAGTGCTCTCCCGCTGAGCTAACCGCCCGTCTTCGATCCGTCCAGTTGCTTGGGTCCGGCCGAGGGACGTTCTTTTAGCGTCGTTTATCGGCCATTGCAAGCCCTTCTGGAATGCCTGCACAATGAAAAAAATATGGGGTGCGATTGGCGAATGAGAGTGTTTCCGAGAGGGGGTATGACACGCGCGGGACGATTTGCTAAGAATGGCAACCAAGCCATGGATACGATGCCGCTTTCGACCACTGACGATGATGATGTGCTGAGAGTGAGCGAGCCACTCCAACAGACGGTTCCGCTTGTTTTCGCCTCACCCCATTCCGGGCGGAACTACCCGGCCGAGTTCATCGCGCAATCGCGCCTGGATGCGCGAATGCTGCGCCGCTCGGAAGACAGTTTCGTCGACGAACTCTATGCCGGCGTGGTCGATCGCGGCGCGCCGCTGATCTCCGCCTTGTTTCCCCGCGCCTATTGCGACCCCAATCGCGAGCCTTACGAGCTCGATCCGGCGATGTTTTCCGATGATCTTCCCGATTATGCCAATACCCGTTCACCGCGGGTCTTGGCCGGGTTGGGAACCATCGCCAGGGTGGTGGCCAGCGGCGCCGAAATCTATGCCTCGCGTCTGAAGGTGGCCGAGGCCGAGCTGCGGATCGAACGTTGCTATCGCCCCTATCACCGCCGTCTGCATCAATTGCTCGAGACCACGCGGAAAGTGTTTGGCTGGTCGCTGCTGGTGGATTGCCATTCCATGCCGTCGGTCGGCGGCCCCCTGGACCGTGATTCGGGTCTGAGCCGGGTGGACGTGGTTCTGGGAGACTGCTTCTCCGCCGCCTGTTCACCGCTTTTTACCCAGGTGGCCGAGGATGCCTTCGGGCATCTGGGGTATCGGGTGGTTCGCAACGCCCCCTATGCCGGCGGGTTCACCACCCGTCACTACGGCCAGCCACGTCAGGGCAGCCATGCCCTCCAGATCGAGTTGAACCGCGCCTTGTACATGGACGAGTCCGATCACTCCCATGGATTGCGCTTTGACCAGGTACGGGGCGATCTCGATCGCGTGGCGGAGGCTCTGGCCGCTGCAGCCTTGGAGTTCACTCAGGGATGAACCGCGCCAGCGCCCCCCTTAAAGTGGAAATCAGGGACGCCAGCGATGACGACATGGCGGCGATTCAGGCCATCTACGCCTTCTATGTCACCCGCACCGCCGCGTCGTTCGAGGAAGATGTCCCCAGTGTCGAGGAGATGAAGGCGCGCCGCGCCGCCATCGTCGGACGGGGGCTGCCCTTTCTGGTGGCGGTGGAGGAGGGGGAGGTTCTGGGCTACACCTATGCCGGTCCCTTCCGGCAACGGTCGGCCTATCGTTATACGGTGGAGGATTCCATCTATGTGGCGCCTTTCGTCATGCGCCGGGGGATTGGCGGCGCCCTGCTGGCGGCCTTGATCGAGCGCTGCACCCAATCCGGCTATCGCCAGATGATCGCGGTTATCGGCGATTCCGCCAATCAGGGCTCCATCGCCGTGCATCGCAGCCTGGGGTTCGGCCAGGAAGGCGTGTTGCGGGGCGTCGGACTCAAGTTCGGCCGTTGGGTGGATGTGGTCATCATGCACCGGACCCTGGGCGGTGACGACCGTCCGCTTCCCGACGGAGCCAAGGCGCCGCCCATGCTGTCGTCTTCGGATACTGAAATACCCTAGAATTTTCCGCATTCGGGCTGACCATCAATCAGCACGGATAACAATGCACCACGGCAACCAGCTCCGACCGTGGCGCTCGGGCGCGCAACGGTCTGAACGGTTGAGGCTTGCGGCGGATTTCATGGAAAAAAAAGCCGCTGGGTTGCCCCAGCGGCTTGAGTTTAGGGAGGAAACGTCCAAGAAAGCAGTAAAGGGGTCCGGGGACTGGCCTTTGCTGCAGTGCAATATATATCTTGAGATTTGCTGCGCCGCAAGAAGAAAAATTAGGGAACATCGGCGGAAAACAGCCATTCGTGCCGTTTTCCACCGCAAGTGGCTGCAATACAGGTATGACCACTTTCGGACTAAGATCGTGGCATTCCTGGCATGGGCTGTGCAAGAATGCCGCTGAACCATACGATTTTTGGAGGCTTGAATGCGGGATTGGCGGTCAGCTTGGGGGGCGGGGGCGGCAGCCCTTATTGCCGTCCTGGCGTCGCCGGCCCAGGCCCTTCCTCCGCCGGCCGCCGAGAATCTCTGCGCTGCCGAGACGGCCACCCAAGAGCGCCTCTACGGTATTCCGGCGGCGCTGCTCCACTCCATCTCCATCGTCGAATCGGGACGCTATGATTCCCAGGCTCGGGCAACAATTGCCTGGCCCTGGACCGTAACTGCCGAAGGGCAGGGGCGATATCTGCCTAGCAAGGCCGAGGCGATTGCCGAGGTCAGACGCCTCAAGGCCCGTGGTGTTCAGAACATCGACGTGGGCTGCATGCAGGTTAACCTGCGCTACCATCCCGACGCCTTCACCAATCTGGACCAGGCCTTCGATCCGGCCGCCAACGTTGCCTATGCGGCACGCTTTCTCAAGGGGTTGTTCGGCGCCACCGGGAACTGGCCGGTGGCGGCGTCTTATTACCACTCCCAGACCCCCAGTCTGGCCGCCGCTTATCGCGAACGTCTGATGAAGGTGTGGAATGGGACGGGCGCCGCCGGGGCGGGAACCCAGGTGGCTTCGGCCAGGGTTTCGCCGGTACCCCACGCCCCGCCGCTCAAGCAGGTGCCTGGCAATGCCCAGGTGGAGCAGATGCGCAAGGCCTGGCGTGACAGCGCCGCCGCCAGTCGCGACGAAGCCAGCCGGATCGCCGACGCTTACCGCAAGGCGAGGGTGTCGGAGTATCAACTGCGTCGGGTCAAATTCCAGGAGGCCCGCGCCGCCCTGAATACCGCGACGCGGCACTGATCACTATTCCGTCGGGGGAGTCTCGGAGGCTTCGGCCGCCAATTGGGCGGTCTTGGCCCGGCCGCGCATGGCGCCGAACACTCCGAAGGAGATCATGAACGCAATAAAGCCGCCCAGGACGAACCACTTGCTGTCGCCCAGCCAGTCTTCCAGTTTGCGGCCCATGAAATAGCCGCCCCAGGCGAAGCTGTGAGCCCAAATGGCGGCGGCGATGAAATTCAGGATCAGGTACTTGACCCGAGGCACG
>JACQAD010000267.1 GCA_016195125.1 Magnetospirillum sp. | reverse complement strand
CCATTCATGGAGGTGACGCGGATAATGCCGCCGAACAGGTGGCTGGGCGGTGGATTGCCCTCGGCCGAGGCCACCATCTGCGCCACGAAGCGCTCGGTTTCGGTGCCGTCGGAGGAGGGTTCGTCGCTGGAGCGGCCGAACAGCACCCAGCCGCCGATGGCCACGATCACCAGCGCCAGCGCGCCGATGGCCAAGAGCGGGCCGCGCTCTTCCTCTTCCTCGGTCTTCTCGTGGGCGGGATGGCCGGGTTTGCCCCGAACCGGCTTACCCGACCCGTACTGGGCCGACCCGTGCTGGGCCGTCCCCTCCTTGGCTTGGGCCCAATCGTCGCCGGCCGGACGGGGAAGGCGTTTTTCCTTGGCCGTCTGCAGCACCTTGATGCAGTTCCGCGCCGCCAGCCGCATCTCGTTGCGCTGGCCTTCGGGTGAATGGCAGGGCTTGATGGCGGCGATAATCGCCTGGACCTGATGCGTCAGTTCGCCCCTGAGATCGTGATCCGTGGGCCGCCGCAGCATCAAGGCCAGGGCCAGGACGGAAATCTCCTGCAGCTTGGCGGGATTGCCCACCGATGGAATCTTACGGATAATGGCCTGGAACAGGACTTCCTGCTCTTCGGCGGTCGCTGGCTTGCCCACGGGATGCTTGCCCTTGTACTGCCAACCCACTCCCCCAATTCACCATAGCAAGCTTGATCTTAAGGAGGTGTTACCCTCCTTCTCCTCCACTGAAAGCGGCCGGAAATAATTCTCCACAAAAACTTTGGTGTTGTCGATAATTCTACACAATGCCATATGAGGTTGAGCGTGGGGGTTTCCTTCGATCGCGAGGCTTTAGAACAGATGAGTGTGGACATGACGCATCCGGCCCTTGGGCATGGCATTTCCTTTCCCGAATTGTATCAGCGCTCCGGGCTGGAGCGGGTCGATCAGGCGTTTCTTGGCGCCTTGAAGGCCGCCGATGCCGCCCTCGCCACCCGCCTGGCCGCCGCCCGCGCCCGGCCGGATTCCCTATCGGCCAAGGACGAGGCCGACTTGCTGGTGGCATTGTCGCCTCACCTGGACGATTTCCTGGCCGAGTTGTTCGCCATCCGCTCGGCCGTCGCCGAGCTGCGCCAGCGTCAGGACGCCCTGGCGCCGCTCTATCAGGCCAAGCGTCTGTTCGTGCAGCGCCGCGCCCTGAAGGAGATCAAGCCCGACGAGGCCGCCGGCCTGGATGCCGAATCCCTGGAGATGGAATACGCCCTGAAGACCGGCGAGAAGTTCGAGGAACTGGCCTTCGCCCGCCGGGTGCTGGCCTGGCTGGACGACGAGGCCGGGCACGCCGAGGAGTTGAAGCTGGCCGCCCGTCTGGCCGCCGCCCGCGTCCACGGCAACGAGCATTCCCATCACCGCTCCGGCATCCTGTTCAAGGTGCCGCGCAAGCATGATCCCCTGGCGGAGGTCGCCGCCAGCGACGTCGATCATTGCGGTGTCGCCGCCCTGGAATTCGAGGCGGCAAAGTTGCGCCGCCGCGAGGGCTTCAACCTCACCGATGCCGGCACCGATCTGGCCGGAGCCCTGGACGAGATCAATTACTGCATCCTCTGTCACCATCAGGGCCGCGATTCCTGCTCCAAGGGCATGAAGGACAAGAAGACCGGCGATCTGGTCAAGAACGCCGTCGGCGTCACCATGGAAGGCTGCCCGCTGGAGGAAAAGATCTCGGAAATGCACGAGGTCAAGGCCGCCGGCCACGCCCTGGCCGCCCTGGCGGTGATCGTCGTCGACAATCCCATGGCCGCCGGTACCGGACACCGCATCTGCAATGATTGGACGGGCACCATGTGGTCGCCATCGACGGCCTCAAGATCGAGCCCCTGGCCGCCGAGCTGTCCGGAATCGATCCCCACGGCAAGCGCGTCCCCTTCCGCCCGGTGCGCGACATCCGCGCCCTGTGGCAGCCCCTGGGCGAGCGCGTCATGGGCGGGTTCGGCGGCGTCGCCGAATACGGCATCACGGTGCGCTGGGACAAGAACTTCCTCGACGTCATCCGCCTGCTCCTGGAGCGCCGTTCGGAATTCGCCCTGTTCGGCGGCGTGCGCTTCGGCGGCAATCTGACCCTGGACGAGGCCTTCGAGCTGGGCTTCGACCACGTCGCCCTGGCCACCGGAGCGGGCAAGCCCACCATCCTCGACATGCCGGGCGGCTTGGCGCGCGGCGTGCGTCAGGCCTCGGACTTCCTGATGGCGTTGCAGCTGACCGGCGCGGCGCGGGCCGAGACCCTGGCCAACCTGCAGCTGCGGCTGCCGGTGGTGGTGATCGGCGGCGGCCTGACCGCCATCGACACCTGCACCGAGGCCCTGGCCTATTACCCGATCCAGGTGGAGAAGTTCCTGTCACGCCACGAATTGCTGGTGGCCGAACGGGGCGAGCACGCCGTGCGTCAGCATTGGTCCGAGGAGGACCACGAGATCGCCGACGAGTTCATCAACCATGCCCAGGCCATTCGCGCCGAACGCCGCCTCGCCGCCTCGGAAGGGCGCGAGCCCCATCTGCGCGAATTGCTGCAATCCTGGGGCGGCGCCAGCGTGGCCTATCGCCGAGGCCTGACCGACAGCCCGGCCTACCGCAATCACGAGGAAATCACCAAGGCCCTGGAGGAAGGCATCCGCTTCATCCCCGGCCTGTCGCCGGTAGCTGTGGAAATGGACGATTTCGGCTCGGCCACCGGCCTGCAATTGAAGGACCGGGACGGCCAGCCCCACCGCCTGCCGGCCCGCGCCATTCTGGTGGCGGCGGGTACCGTGCCCAACACCACCCTGGCCCGCGAGCGCACCGACATCACCATCGACGGCAAGTTCTTCCAGGCGGTGGACGAGGACGGCGCCATCGTCACCCCCGAGCGTCTGGCCAAGCCGGGCGTATCCCAGGTGCTGATGCATGTGGACGGCTTCGACCGCACCATCAGCTTCTTCGGCGACCTTCACCCCTCCTATGCCGGCAACGTGGTCTCGGCCATGGCCTCGGCCAAGCAGGGCCATCCGGTGGTGACCCGCGCCATGGAGCGCCGCCGCGCCAGCACCGTGTCCGGGCCGCAGCTGTTCGAGATCATGAACCAGCGCCTGCGCGCCAGTGTCCACGCCGTCAACCGCCTGACGCCGACCATCATCGAGGTGGTGGTCAAGGCCCCGGCCGCCGCCCTGGCCTTCCGTCCCGGCCAGTTCTTCCGCCTGCAGAATTTCGAGATGCTGGCCCGCAAGGTCGGCAACACCTCCCTGGCCATGGAAGGACTGGCGCTGACCGGCGCCTGGGTGGACACGGAGAAGGGGCTGGTCGGGCTGATCGTCCTGGAGATGGGCGGGTCCAGCGATCTGTGCGCCCATCTGCGTCCCGGCGAGCCGGTGATCCTGATGGGGCCGACCGGCGCTCCCACCCATGTCTGCGGCTCGGAGACCGTGCTGCTGGCTGGTGGCGGACTGGGCAACGCCGTGCTGTTCTCCATCGGCGGCGCCTTCCGCAAGGCCGGGTCCAAGGTGCTTTACTTCGCCGGCTACAAGAACGCCCATGACCGCTTCAAGGTCGCCGATATCGAGGCCGCCGCCGATGTGGTGGTGTGGTGCGTGGACGGCGGCGATGGTTTCGCGCCCAACCGCCCCCAGGACCGCAGCTTCGTCGGCAATATCGTCGAGGCCATGGTGGCCTATGGCGAAGGCCGCCTGGGCGAGCAGGCCATCCCCATCACCGATGTGGACCGCATCATCGCCATCGGCTCGGACCGCATGATGGCGGCGGTGGCCAAGGCCCGCCACAACCGCCTCGCCCCCTTCCTGAAGCGCGAGCATCAGGGCATCGGCTCCATCAACTCGCCCATGCAATGCATGCTGAAGGAGGTCTGCGCCCAGTGCCTGCAAAAGCACAAGGATCCGGTCACCGGTGAGGAGAAGGTGGTGTTCACCTGCTTTGACCAGGACCAGCCCCTGGACAAGGTCGATTTCGTCAGTCTGGCCGAACGGCTCAGCCAGAACTCCACCTGGGAAAAACTGTCCAAGGCCTGGATCGACCGTAGCTTGAGGCAGGCGGGATTGCGGAGCTAAACCAGCAGGATGTGCAGGGCGCTGCGCAGCGCGATGCCGAGCAGCGCCCCCAGCACCGCCGGCTTCCAGATGGAGGCCACCCTCGGCCCCGCCGCCATCAGCACCGCCACGCCGGGCAGGTCCAAGGGGTGGATCAGCAGGCCGGCCCAGGCATTCATCTGGGCGGCGGTCACATGGCCGCCGCGCACCTGCTCGTCGATCACCCCCAGCATGGCGGTGCCGCCCGCCAGATATTTGGTGAAGGCGGGCAGAATCACCGCCGGATCGATGCCCAGGCCGGACGGCAGCGCCCGGACCAGCGCATCCACCGCGCCCCCCTGGCGCAGGGCCGTGACCACGGTCAGGGACAGAACCAGCATGGGAATGGCGCCGATGGCGATCTTGAAGGCCTCGGCCCCGGCCCGGTTGATGACGTCGAGCACCCCCTTGGCGCTTTCGGCGACGGGATGGCGCAGAGTCTCGTCCAGCACCTGCTCGTCCGCGGACAGGTTGCGGCCGAACAGGTAATAGGCCGCCGCCGCCGCCAGCAATCCGCCCACCAGCGAGATGCCCAGCACCGGCCCGATATGCAGCCCCAGCGCCCCCATGGGAAACACCGCATTGGCCTGGGCCATGGCCAGCACCATGGCGAAGGCGGCGGCCAGATGGCGCTTGGAGGTGCCGCGCTGCTCCATCATGGCCAGGGTCGCCACCGGCGCCGCGAAGCTGACGAAGCTGACCTGAAGCGCCGCGAACACCCCCAGCCCGGTCAGGCCGAACGGCCGCAGCACCGGCGTCAGCCGCGCCACCAGCCAATCGAGAACACCCCAGGCCTCCAGCAGCCGCATGATGGCCAGCATCACCACCATCACCGGCAGCAAGACGAACAGGGACAGCTCGATGGCCGAGCGCCCGGCGGGCAGGATGATGGTGATCAGGCTGTTCATAAGAGCCGCTTCAGCTCGTAGACCAGGTCCAGAGCCTGACGTGCCGTCAGATCGTCGGGATTGACCGCCGTCAACGCGGCTTCCAGGGCCGAGACCTGTGCCGTGGCGGCCTCCGGCTTGGGCTTCGGCTTGGCCAAGGCGGCGAACAGCGGTAGATCGTCGGCCAGTCGCGCCATGCCCGAAGCCTGATCCGACTTTTCCAGGATGGTCAGCACCTCTTCCGCCCGGCCGACCACGGCGGGGGGCAGTCCGGCGAGGCGGGCCACATGGATGCCGTAGGAGCGATCGGCGGCACCGGCGCCGACCTCGTGCAGGAAGACCACGTCGCCCTGCCATTCCTTGACCCGCATCATATGGCACGACAGCGCCGCCAGCCGCGAGGTCAGGCGCGTCAGCTCGTGGTAATGGGTGGCGAACAGCGAGCGGCAGCGATTGACCTCGTGCAGATGCTCGACCACCGCCCAGGCGATGGACAATCCGTCGAAGGTGGCGGTGCCGCGCCCGATCTCGTCGAGGATCACCAGAGCGCGGGGACCGGCCTGATTGAGGATGGCGGCGGTCTCCACCATCTCGACCATGAAGGTCGAGCGCCCGCGCGCCAGATCGTCGGCGGCGCCGACGCGGGAGAACAACCGGTCGACCACGCCCATATGGGCGGATTCGGCAGGCACGAACGAGCCCATCTGAGCCAGGACCGCGATCAGGGCGTTCTGGCGCAGGAAGGTACTCTTACCCGCCATATTGGGGCCGGTGACCAGCCACAGGCGCTGGGCATCGGAGAGATCGCAATCATTGGCGACGAAGGGACCGGCGTGACTGGCCTCCAGGGCGGCTTCCACCACCGGGTGGCGTCCGCCCCTGATGTCGAAGGCGGTGCTGTCGTCCATGCGAGGGCGCGACCAGCGCCGGGCCGAAGCCAATTCGCCCAGGGCGGCGGCGCAATCGAGGGTGGCCAGCGCCGCCGCCGCCAGGGCGATCTCGGGGCCCCGGCCCACCACCTCGGCGATGAGATCGGCCAGCAGCTCCATCTCCAGGGCCAGAGCCCGATCGGCGGCGCCGGTGATCTTGCCCGCCAGTTCGATCAGCTCGGTCGTGGTATAGCGCGCCGTGCTCGCCATGGTCTGGCGGTGAATGAAGCCCTCGCCCAGGCGATCGGCGTTCTTGGACGAGACCTCGATGTGATAGCCGATGATGTTGTTGTGGCTGATCTTCAATCCGGTTACGCCGGTTTCCTCGGCATAGCGTACTTGCAGGCGCATGAGCGCGCCCTTGCTTTCGGTCCTGAGGCCTTTCAGTTCGTCCAGACCCTCGTGATAGCCCTCGGCGATGAAGCCGCCGTCCCGCGTGTTGAGCGGCAGATCAACGGCCAGCGCCCGCCCCAGCCGGTCCACCAGGAAAGAATGCTCGCCCAGATCCATGGCGCATCGGGCCAGCCCCGGCGGCGCGTCCAAGGCGGGCGCCGCCACCAGATTGCGGAGAGAGGGCACCTCGGCCAGG
>JACQAD010000266.1 GCA_016195125.1 Magnetospirillum sp. | reverse complement strand
GTGACGACGCCGTCACCGGGGATGGTCTGCTCCTCCATGCCGAAATCCGTGCAGCGATGCTCCACGAACATATCCCATTCCTCGAAGGAATCCGGGTCGAGAAGCAACTCGATGCGCTCACGCGCGCTCAACTTGCCCTTGGCGTGCTGGGAGGCGATTCGCTTCTCGCCACCGCCCATCCGGGCGCGCTCCCTCTTTTCTTCAAGCTGCTTGATGATCTCGTGCATGGACGCAGGCCTCCGGCGGGCAGACTGACATTGGCGTTGGTCTTATTCGCAAAGGCCCTCCCCTGGCAACAGGAAGCGCGGGGAAAAGGGCGGTGTTGCGAAGAGATTCGCAATCTCGCACTGTGAATTTGCTAAGGTTGCGAATCGCGGCGGGGGGCGGTATAAACCTAACCCCATGAACAAGAAGCTTTTCCTCGGATACAAGCTCCGGCGCCTGCGCGAGCTGAAAAAGCTGTCCCAGGCGGCCCTGGCGGTGCTGCTGGAAGTCTCGCCCAGCTATCTTAACCAGATCGAAAACAACCAGCGCCCGCTGACGGTGCCGGTCTTGCTGCGCATCGCCAAGGTGCTGGACGTGGATCTGGCCACCCTGGTGGAGGACGAGGAATCCCGGCTGGTGGCCGACCTGCGCGAGGCGCTCAACGACCCGGTATTCGGCTCGGGCTCCATCGGCCTGTCCGAGCTCAGGAACGCCGCCTCGGCCTCGCCGGAACTGGCCAAGCGGGTGCTGACCCTCTATCAGGCCTTCCGCCAGTTGGACGAGCGCATGCAGTCGCTGACCGAGAATCTGTCCTCGGCCACCGGCGAAGAGCGGGGCGGCCACGCCCACTTCCCCTACGAGGAGGTCCGGGATTTCTTCTATTATTGCAATAACTACTTCGGCACCCTGGACGAGGCCGCCGAGGAACTGGTGGACAAGGAAGGCTTCCGTCTCGGCCAGATGCACAATGATCTGGTGAGCTATTTGGAAGAGCGTCACGGCGTCAGGGTGCGCATCGTCGCCGAGGATGACACCGCCGGAATGCGCACCTTCGATCCGGGCAGCGGCTCGCTGTCCCTGTCGGCGCTGCTGTCGGTGCCGTCGCGCACGTTTCAGCTGGCCCATCAGGTGGGGCTGCTGGCCCATCATGATCTGATCGAGAGCGTGGTGGCGGGGGCCAAGCTGTCCTCGGACGATGCCCGCTCCATCTGCCGGGTGGGGCTGGCCAATTACTTCGCCGGCGCCCTGGTGATGCCCTATCTGGCCTTCGCCAATCAGGCCAAGACGCTGCGGCACGACATCGAACAGCTGCAAAGCCGCTTCGGCGCCAGTTTCGAGCAGGTCTGTCACCGGTTGTCCACCCTGCAACGGCCGGGGGCGCGCGGCGTGCCGTTCTACTTCGTCCGCGTCGACATGGCCGGCAACATCACCAAGCGCCACTCGGCGACGCGCTTCCACTTCACCCGCTTCGGCGGTGCCTGCCCGTTGTGGAACGTGCACGAGGCCTTCGCCCAGCCGGGCAAGATCCTGGTGCAACTGGCCCGGATGCCCGATTCCATCTCGTATATCTGCCTGGCCCGCACCGTCGCCAAGCGCGGCGGCTCCTATCTCAGGCCCGACCGCCAATTCGCCGTGGGTCTGGGTTGCGAGACCGCCTATGCCAATGAGGTGGTCTATTCCGCCGGCCTCGACCTCGCCCACGAGAAGGCCGCCGTGCCCATCGGCGTCAATTGCCGCATCTGCGAGCGCGACGATTGCCGCCAGCGCGCCTTCCCGCCCATCGGCAGCCATATCAGCGTCGACGAGAACAACCGGTCTTTCGTGCCGTACCTGTTCGCGTAGGATTTTGCGGGGCTTTCCTCCCAGCGGGTTCGGGCGGCGGCCCGATACTTAGGGGGCCTATATACCTAGCTAGCCATCTGCCCCGTCGCGTCAGTCATGAGGTCTCGGTTCAAGACAGTGCTTGAATGAGAAATCTATCCGGCTCCTATCGACTCGGACGATCCAGAAGCATTTTCCGGAGTATCCATCTGGAGGCGTGGCAACCTCAAAATGGTCGATGCCAGCTCCGACCTTTTCAGATTCCTCGTCGTGCCGCTTCAGCAACGCCCGCAAATCCCTGGCGTCGGCCTCTGAGATACGGCTCCCAATTGGATATCGGCTTAACATCGCGCTGAAAAACCCTGTTGCATCTCCCGCTTTAGCAAACTCGCGCGTTTCTAGCTTGATTCGCCTAGCTCTGCCCATAAGCGCCCCCCCCTATTCCTCTGTGATCAATTTCGGCTGGTAGAGATTCGCAATCCGCTCCGCCTCGTCGCGCCCACCTGAGAGGACATGGGCCTTCTTCAGGATATACGCGGGGAACTTGGTAGGAAGGTACGTCTCCCTAAACCATTTTCTAAATGTCGGAAGCGCCGCGTCAGGATATGCTTTGGCTGGCTGCGGATTGCTTAGGGATTGCGGATAATAATCTGGATAATTGTGGGCGTATTGAACCCGGTCTCCATACGTCTGTGAGAGATTGTTTGCCTTCCAATATTCAGCCCATGCTATGCCGACGCTAATGTCTGGAATCGTCTTACTGTTAACGCTAAGATTTGCATTTATCAGGTCAACAATGAGGCCGGAAACTTCGCTGAATACAATGAAGTACCCGGAAGGTGCGCTGTCCTTAAGCAGAGATACCCTGTCGTGATGATATTTCCACTTATCTGGAGGCGTGTAGTTAAGAGAATCGTAGATATATTTTTGTAATCCATACGTAGCAAGTTTGCGATAGTTATCTATTGCAACCTTATTCTTGCTTTTAGACTCGAAAGCGAAATATTCAAGTATAGCCATGCATACAATATCGGGGTATGCATAGTGAGTGCTTCCGTCTTTGCCGGTTGCTATAAATAGCTGCGGCTCCTGATACCCGTTCTTAAACAGATACTCTTTTATGAACGATATTCTATCTTTTCCGATGACGGGGTCATTGAAGTGTTCTGACCATTCTGTCGCTATATCGTATATTACGCTACGGGCCGTTCCGGCTATTTTGGCGAGGCCGTTTTGAGTCAAGAAGGGGATGCCATTCTCAAGCACGCCCATCTCAATCCCATCTATGTCCTTTTGGACTTCGATTCCAAGGTCCAGAAGAAGCTGTTTTGGGGTGGCCGGTTGGCGCGCCATTTCTTGCCCTATCACGTTGTTATATAACGTTGTTCTGGTAGCCGGTTGGACCATTGATCTCGCCACCGCCTCGAATGCACCGTCGATGGGGTCTATCAAGTTCTTGCCCTTAGACATGCACCAGTTCCTTGTAGCTGATACGGCATCCGACCATTCGAGCCGCCGTGTGAGCCATGAAGTCAATGGTCCCAAGGTTCATGGTGTTCTGGCGGTTGGCGAACTCGCCGACATAGCGATGAAGGTGCTTTGCACTCATGTAGTGATAGATACCATAGTACCCGCGTTTCAAGAGAGACCAAAAGCTCTCGATGCCATTGGTGTGGGCCTGCTCCTTGACGTATTCCCCGACCGAATGGTTGACCGTGGCGTGCTCATAGCCGCGCAAGCCTTTGTAGGAACCGAAATTATCGGTATAGACGGTCGATCCTTCTGCCGCGTTCTGGGCAATGAACCCCTGAAGCGTCCGCTTATCAACAGAGCCAACCGGCATGGCGCGGACATAGCCGGAGCGGTCCTTAATACCCACCACAGCGACCTTGCCGACAGCACCACGTCCTTGGCGGAGCTTCTTGTCCGCGTGCTTGTTCGCCTCCTTCCCGCCGATATAGGTCTCATCAACTTCGACGGTCGGCCCCATGTCGTTTTCGCCCTGGTGAGCGAGCCAAGTCTCACGGATACGCTGCGCCAGGAACCACGCGCTCTTCTGTGTGATGCCAAGCTCGCGGGCCATCTGAGTGGAGGGAATGCCCTTCCGAGCCGTGGTCATCATGTAGATCGCCATAAGCCACTTGTGCAGAGGCAGGCGGGATTCTGCTAAGACAGTGCCCGTGCGGACGCTGAAATGCTGTCGGCAATCGCGGCAGCGGTAGGCCATCGGCTTATGGCCTCTGCATTCAGAAATGGACAGGCTTCCGCAGTGCGGGCAGGAGATGCCCTCGACCCAGCGCTTTCCCTCGAAAAACTTCCTGGCGGCTTCCTCATTGGGAAACTGCTGAAAGAACTCATAGAGGCTGATGGTTTCCGGCTTTTCCATGATCGCGTTCCTTGGCTTGTGGGATTATATTAGCCAAAGAGCCGCGGCTAGTCAAGTCATTATTGGCTAGCTAGGTATGCAGATCCCATACTTAGCGTGGCTGTTTCAGCACTGCGAAGGGCGAGTCCGAGATATCGGTCCTCGGCCTGGCACGAGGCTTGGGCTTGCGGGCCGGGCGGAAGCCGTCTTCGCCCCTGGCATAGCCCAGGCCTTCCAGCACCGCTTCAGCCTGGGCGGTCTTGAGTCCCAGGGACGAGACCATGGAATTGGAGGGCCGGAACGGCGACGTGCGGGCCAGGGCGCGGGCTTCGGCGGCGAAGCGTTCCAGCAGATCGGCCCGCACCGCCACCCTACCCAGCACGGCGAAGCCGATGGCGGCATAGAAATCCTCCGGCGCCTCCTCCGGCACCATCAAGGCGGGGCGGATGCCCGGCGCTTCCGGGGCGGCCCTTCCTGTGCGGATGCTCCACAGCAAAGCCCGTAAGTCCTGGGCGACCGGCTTGAGCAGGGCGGGGATGTAGACCGAGTGCAGCCCCAGGCGAATGTCCAGCCGCGCCAGCGTCCTGGCTTCGGTGGAGGACAGTGCCGCGACCTGGGCCTCGGCGGCGGCGCGGGGCATGGAGCCGGTGGCCTCGGCCAATTGATGGACCAGCCCGCGGGCGGCGCCGGTCAGGGGTGCGGCTTGGGCGCGGATCAACAGCATCAGGGTCTTGGCGATGGAGGCGTGGAGGCCTCCGGTCAGGTGGCGGCGCAGGCGCTCGCGGGCGGCGTGTTCCAGCAGGTCGCCGTCGGGGGGCTCGACCTGGGGATGCAAAGCGTCGGAGCCGGCGCTCAGACCAGCCATCCGTTGTCCCCGCCACATCAGGCCCTGGGACGACAGAGCGAAGGCTTCGGGCGGGTCGGCCAGGGCCTCGGTCAGGCGCTCCGCGATCTCGGCCTGCAACGCCCGGGTGGCGGCGGCCAGCATGGTCCTGGCGGCCCCGGAATTCTCCGAGCGGTCGGGGAGGAAGCGAAAGCCCTCCAGACGGCCCACATACTGGCCTTCCACCAGCACGTCACCGTCACCGGTTATGGTGGCCGCCATGTCGCCGCCGTCGCGCAGGCGCCGGACCAACAATGCCGTGCGCTTGTCGACAAAGCGGTTGGTCAGGCGCTGGTGCAGGGCGTCGGACAGGCGGTCCTCGACGGCGCGGGTGATCTCCTGCCAATGGCCGGGATCGGCCACCCAATCGCCGCGATGGGCAACATAGGTCCAGGTACGGATATTGGCGATACGGGCGACGATGGCGTCCAGTTCGCCATCGGTACGGTCGATGCGCCTGATGCTCTCGGCCAGCCAATCATCGGGCAGGCGGGCGGCGGGCGAGGTCAGGTGGCGGAAGATGCGGCCCAGCAGGCGGGTATGGGATTCATCCATGACCTTGCGGAAATCGGGAATCTGGCAGACCTCCCACAACAGCCGCACCCGTTCGGGATGGGTGGCGAGGCGGGCGATCTCCGGGTCGGCTCCCAGGGCGGCCAGGGCCAGTTGGTCGTCGGATTCCCGGGCGCGCAACAGCCCGGCATGCTCGGACGGGCGCTCCAGGCTGGCCGCGAGGTCGGCGATGGACGTGAAGCGAAGGCTGGAATTGCGCCAGTACAGACTCTTCAATGGATCGAAGCGGTGAGACTCGATCTGCTCGGCCACCTCCGGCGGGATCGTGCCGGCATCGGCAGTGGTGCCGAAGCTGCCGTCATTCATGTGGCGGCCGGCGCGCCCGGCGATCTGAGCGATCTCGGCGGGTTCCAGCGAGCGCGGCGCCCGGCCGTCGAACTTGCGCAGGGCGGCGAAGGCCACATGGTCCACGTCCATGTTGAGGCCCATGCCGATGGCGTCGGTGGCGACGATGTAATCCACCTCGCCGGCCTGATACATGCCCACCTGGGCATTGCGGGTCCGGGGCGACAGGGCGCCCAGCACCACCGCCGCTCCCCCTCGGGACCGGCGCACGAACTCGGCGGTGGCGTAGACCTCGGCGGCCGAGAACGCCACCACCACCGAGCGCGGCGGCAGGCGGGCCAGCTTGCGCGGCCCCACATGGGTCAGCTGCGAGAAGCGCGGGCGCGAGATGAATTCCACTCCCGGCACCAGGCGACGCAGCAGCGGCTTGATGGTCTCGGCGCCCAGGAACAGGGTCTCGGCCTCGCCCCGGGCATGCAGCAGGCGGTCGGTGAAGATGTGGCCGCGCTCCGGGTCGGCGCAGAGCTGGATCTCGTCCACGGCCAGGAAGGCGACGCGGCGGTCGAGCGGCATGGATTCCACTGTGCAGACCAGCCAGCGCGGATGGGGCGGGATGATCTTTTCCTCGCCGGTGATCAGCGCGACCTGCGACGGGCCTTTCAGGCGGACGATGCGGTCGTAATTCTCGCGCGCCAGCAGGCGCAGGGGAAAGCCGATCATGCCGCTGGCATGCCCGAGCAGGCGCTCGATGGCGAAATGGGTCTTGCCGGTATTGGTGGGGCCGAGCACGGCGACGCAGCGCCCGGCACCGGAATGATTGGTCATGATGCCCAAAGGGTCGGACACAAGCCGGCGCAACGCAAGCCCATATGCCTCTTGCATTGGACAGGCGGTTGCACTTATGGTCCGCCCGGGAGATCGGCGCGGACGGACCCGTCGCCAACCCGGTCAGGTCCGGAAGGAAGCAGCCGTAACGATTTCCGGTCCGGGTCGCTGTCCGGTCTCCCACCCTTCAAGATATTTGAGTGCCTTCGGGCGCCGGGCGCTTCGCCAGGCTGTCCCGCCATCAGGCGTACCTGAACTGCCGCGCCGGGACGAGATCCCTCTCAGCTGGCCTCGTTGGCCGCGGC
>JACQAD010000265.1 GCA_016195125.1 Magnetospirillum sp. | reverse complement strand
GATGGTGGCGCCGGGATTCGAGTGCTTTATCGCCAGATCCTTGGTTACCGGGCGGCCGGATAGCGGAGAATGGACCTATGTGCGCAAGGATGGGCGGCGGTTCAGGGTATTGCTGACCGTCAGCGCACTCTACGATGATGATGGGGAATTGAGCGGATATCTGGGGGTGTCCCAGGATATTTCCGCAAGGCTGTCCATGGAACGCGAGTTGAAGCGGTCCAATGCCGAACTTGAGCATTTCGCCTATGTGGCCTCCCATGACCTGCGGCAGCCCCTGCGCATGATCAGTTCCTATCTGACCTTGCTGCAGCGGCGCCTTGGTGCAGGGCTCGACACCGATTCCCAGGATTTCATCGGGTTTGCCGTCGATGGCGCCAAGCGCATGGATCGAATGATCACCGATCTGCTGGAATATTCCAGAATCGGTCGCAGCGGATCGCCTCCAGAAGCGGTTTGTCTGGGGGAGATGGTGAGCCTGGCCTGTGCCAGTCTTCAGAATACGTTGTCCGAAGCCGGTGCCGAGGTGGTGGTCGGCTCCAATCTGCCGACCGTCATGGGCAATCCCATGGAACTCGAACGCCTGTTTCAGAATCTGATCGGCAATGCCGTCAAATTCCAAGCGGAGGGACGGCGACCCAAGGTCGAGATCGGTTGCCGGGAAACGCCGTCGGAATGGGTGATTTCCGTCCATGACAATGGAATTGGGATCGAGGAGGGTGAACTCGATCGCCTGTTCCAGATCTTCCAGCGACTGGTTGGTCGTGATCAATACGAAGGAACCGGGATTGGCCTGGCCTCCTGTCGCAAGATCGCCGAGCACCATAATGGGAGGATCTGGGTGGAATCCACCCTGGGCGAAGGGAGCACCTTCCTGATTGGCCTACCGCGTCCGGCCGCCGGTCATTCCGCCTAAACCGTCGTATGGGAGCGGCTTGGCGGGGGCATCTTGTTCTTTACAAGGCGCCTAAACAGTTGCACCCTTCAATTAGGTATTTACTCATGCATACGTTGTTTGTGACGCATAGACCTTCTTCAAGGCGTGGTTGCATTCAGTGAGGCCTGAGGTTAGTCTGGTGTCCAAGCCGTTCCTTTGGGGGAAGAGACGGTGGCTTAGGATGCGGGCGCCATAGGGATGATTGGAAAGGGTTCATGCAGCAAAATCAGGTCGCCCCATTCGAGGTTCTGATCGTCGATGACGAGCCGGGCGATATTGAATTGATCCGCTCGGCCATTGTCGAGGGTCGTTTCATCTGCCGCACCCATATCGCTCGTGACGGTGTGGAGGCCATGGCGTTCATGCGCAAGGATGGTCCCGATTTCATCGATGCGGTGACCCCCGATCTGGTTCTGCTTGATCTCAATATGCCGCGCATGACCGGCCGGGAAGTGTTGGCCGCCATGCAATCCACCGACCATCTGGCCCGAATCCCCGTGGTGGTGTTGACCACGTCGGATGTGGAGCGCGATGTCCTGCAGGCCTATGACCTGGGAGCATCGGGTTTCGTGACCAAGCCGGTTGATATCGAGCAATTGTTCAATGCCATTCACGGTATCCAGGATTACTGGTTCGGTGTGGTGCGCAAGCCAACGATCGCCAACGCCTGAGCGGTCGCGGCCTTGGTCGAGGGCTTTCTTTTCCTCAATTCGTGCTATGACGGTCTCGGGATCCAGGAACGATGATCGGGCATGAGCACAGCTGATTCCGGCAAGACATTGCGATTCGGGTGGACCACGGGGGCATGCGCCTGCGCCGCCACCAAGGCCGCCTGCGCCGCCCTGTTCGGGGAAGGCTTTCCCGATCCCGTCACCATCACCTTACCCAGGGGGGAAACCCCCAGCTTCGGCCTTTCGATGGCCGAGCAGGGACCGGGCTGGGCCAGGGCCGGCATCATCAAGGATGCTGGCGACGATCCCGACGTCACCCATGGCGCCACCATCATCGTGACCGTCCGGCCGGGCCTCCCAGGTCAGGGAATCCGCTTCCTGGCGGGGGAGGGAGTGGGGATTGTCACCAAGCCGGGACTTCCCCTGGCGGTGGGGGAACCCGCCATCAATCCGGTGCCGCGCCAATTGATGGCGGCGCAGGCCGCCGAAGCCGCCGCCCGGCACGGGCTGGCCTGCGACCTGAATCTGGAGGTTTCGGTGCCCGGTGGCGAGCGCCTTGCCGCCCGGACCTGGAACCCTCGTCTGGGGATCGTCGGCGGCTTGTCCATCCTGGGGACCACCGGCGTGGTGGTGCCCTATTCCTGTTCGGCCTGGATCCACTCCATCCAGCGGGGCATCGACGTCGCCCGTGCCACCGGCATCACCCATGTGGCCGGCTGTGTCGGTTCCACATCGGAGAAGGCGGTTCGCCGCCTGCGCGGTTTGTCCGAGGATTCCATGATCGATATGGGCGATTTTGTCGGCGGGATGCTCAAATATCTCCGTCGTCATCCGCTGGCACGGGTCACCATCGCCGGGGGATTCGCCAAGATGTGCAAGCTTGCTGCCGGCGAAATGGATCTGCATTCCAAGCGATCACAGGTGGATGTGGCCTGGCTGGGGGCAATATTGGCCCGTCTCGGCGCGGGAATGGAGGTCGTGGAGCGGGTCCGAACCGCCAATACCGCGCTCGAGGTTCTGGAATTGGCCCAGGAAGCGCGACTGCCTTTGGGCGATGAGATCGCTCATCTGGCGGCCCTGGCGGCACGGGCGGTGTTGGGCGAGGAAAGCGGGGCCTTGGACGTCCTGGTGGTGGATCGGCATGGCCGTCCGGTCGGAGATAGTCTTTCCTCAGTCCGATAGGACTCTATCGACCCAGGCGACAGCCTCGGCCACGCTCATCACCATGGGCAAGTCCGGCCGCGGCGGTCGCTGCCGCATCACCACCCGCAGACCCAATTGCCGGGCGGCCTCGATCTTGGCATAGCCGATTGGGCCGCCGCTATTCTTGCAGGCGATGGTGTCGATGCGGTGCTCCCGCAGAAGGGCAAGGTCGCCTTCCAGGGTAAAGGGGCCTCGGCTGCTGACCAGGGTCGACTGGGCCAGGCCGGGGGGAAGGTCGGGCCTTTCCACCGAGCGGATCAGGCACCAGATGCCGTCAAGTTCGGCGAATGCGTCCAAATCCAGACGTCCAAGCGCAAGGAAGGCGCGGCTGGCATGGCGGCGAAGCCGTTCCGCCGCTTCGTCCCAGGATCCGACCTCATCCCACCGATCCGCCTTCTGTCGTTGCCAGGCGGGGCGCTCAAGCCGCAACAGGGGAGTGCTCATGGCCGTGCAGGCCCGATCGGCATTCCATCCCATGCGGCTGGCAAAAGGATGGGTGGCGTCGACTACCGCGTCGATTCTCTCAGTGCGGAGAAACTCGGAAAGGCCGCTGGCTCCCCCGAAGCCGCCGATACGAATCTGGCCGGGGGGAAGGCGCGGCGCATTGGTCCGCCCGGCCAGAGAGGACAGAACCCGCAAATTCGGCTTTTCCACCATCCGCTCGGCAAGCTCGAATGCCTCGGCGGTGCCGCCAAGAATCAGCAATGTCGCATTCATCGTCCGTCAGCCAAGGGATCCTTCCGGCTTGGCGGGGCCGTGACGGCGATACCGGCCGTATTCAGTTTGGCGGCCAGGATGTCGATGTCGAACGGCTTCATGATGTATTCGTCCGCCCCTTCGGCCAACGCCTTGGTGATGTGTTCCAGATCACTCTCAATGGTACACAGAATGACCCGCGGCGACCGGCCATTGGGGATGGCTCGCAGGGCCTTCACGAAGGTAAAGCCGTCCATGACGGGCATATTCCAGTCGACCAGGACAAGATCAGGCATGGAATCCCGGCATTGTTCCAACGCCACGGCCCCATTTTCCGCCTCACTGACCACCAGGCCCAATTGGGTCAGCATCCGGCCATGGATGGTTCTGATCAGTTTGGAATCGTCAATGACAAGGCAGGATTTCATGGATCGAACGGTTCTCTTCCAGGGGGGGGCGGCGCAGTATAGCCCGTTTCCACCGTGACAGGGAATGTTCGGAAAAGGTTACGGATCGATTCGGAATTGGGTACGCACTTCCGATTTGGTCGTCTCCCAATTCTGGCGCAGGGATCCGAGAAGGTGAACGATATCGTCCCCGCTATCGTTCAAGATGGCCTCGTCGAGTTGAAGCGCCAGGCTCTCCAGCCAGGGGGTGCCGGAATAGGCGGCCAGACCTTTCAGTTCATGCACGGCCCTTGACAGCGCCGACGGGTCGTCCTTGGAGATTTCCAGCCGGGCGCAGATATCCTCGCCGCTTTCCAGAAAGGTGCGGGCCAGGATATCGGCGGCGGCACTGCCCAGATGCTCGGCCATGCGAGTGAGGGAATAGTATTCGCAAGTCCCCTGGCCTGCACCCGCCGAGGGACGGCGGCGCGCCAGAATTTCGGCAATGGTGTTGCGCAACGAGATGGGGTCGATGGGTTTGGCCACATGACCATCCATGCCGGCCGCCCGGCAACGGGCGATGTCGTCAGCCATGGCATTGGCGGTCAACGCGACGATGGGGATGGAGGCTTGCAGGCCGGGCAGCGCACGAATGCGCCGCGTGGCCTCGGGACCATCCATTTCCGGCATCTGCATATCCATCAAGATCAGGTCAAAGCGATCCTTGCCGACCAGATCCAGGGCAGCGGCACCACTGTCCGCGACGGCGACCCGATGGCCGTCCCGGTTGAGCAGACCGACGGCGACCTTCTGATTGAACGGGTTATCCTCGGCCAACAAGATGGACAGGCCCGTTACCGGGGGCAAGGTGGTGGGGTTTTCCCCTGCGGGCGCTTTGGCCGCCGGAAAATCGAGATGAAACCAGAACCTGCTGCCCAAGCCCCTGGTGCTATCGACGCCGATCTTACCCTCCTGGGCCTCCACCAGCTTCTTGCAGATGGCAAGGCCAAGGCCCGAACCACCGAACCGGCGGCTGATGGAGGCGTCGGCCTGGTTGAAGGGAGTAAAAAGACGCTCGATCTGCTCGGTCTCCATGCCGATACCGGTGTCGATGATGGAAAACTCCACTCGATCGGCCTGCTGCTGCACGACCCGCAGAACAATACCGCCCTGAGCCGTGAACTTGACCGCATTGCCGATCAGATTGATCAGCACCTGCCGGAGACGGGCACCATCGCCCATGACCCAGGTGGGGAGGGGCGGAGGTGCATCCAGAACCAGCGTCAGCCCTTTTTCCGAGGCCCGGCCCCGCAACAGCGACACCACACCCTCAACCGTATTTCCAAGGTTGAAGGCCGAATTCTCGAATTGGACTCCGTCGGCCTCGAGGCGGGAGAAATCGAGGATGTCGTTGATGATGCTCAGCAAGGCATCGCCGGAATCTCTGACGATTGTCAGTTTTTCCAGGTCATCGGCGGCCATGGGGCGGTCCATCAGCAGATGGACCATGCCGAGAATACTGTTCATGGGCGTGCGGATTTCGTGGCTCATGACCGCCAGGAACTCGGACTTGGCCCGTTCGGCTTTGCGAGCCAGGGTCACGGCCGTTTCCAGATCCCGATTCTTCAGGGCCAGTTCGGCATGAGCCTCGGCCAGGGCGTTCTGAATTTCCTTGAGGGCGCTGATATCGACGGCGATGGAGTATTTGGCCCGGCGGCCGTCGAACCAGGTCAGCATGGTTTCGCGCAACTGGTACCAGCGGTCGTCAAGATCGTTGAAGTGTTCGAATTCGATGGAGGCGTCCCCGCCATTGGCGGCCAACTGCATCTCCGGCATCTTGCAGAACAGACAGGGGCTGGTCTGCTGATAGATAGCCTCG
>JACQAD010000252.1 GCA_016195125.1 Magnetospirillum sp. | reverse complement strand
GGCTGGAGACGTTGAAGGTGATGGGCAGGCCGAGATAGGAGGCGTCGGTGATCTCGCCGTCGAAGATGGTGATCCAGCCGGTGACCGGAGAAGACCAGTCGGGGGCGAAGGCCCGGCGTTGGACGATCCAGCCCCGGTCGAACAGCCCCTTGCGGACCAGTTCGCGCACCGGGCGTCCCCGCAGGGTGTAATCGGCGGGCGGAGTCCACTCGACGGTCTGCTCATCGACCTCGAGGCCGCGCACCACCCGCAGGCGGGCGCCCTTGATCATGGCATGGGCATAGGTCTCGGCAGCCAGGGACAGATCTTGGTCATGATCGGTCAGGCGCAACAGGGTACTCTGGCCGTCGCGCAGAGTGATTTCGAAGCAATCGGCATAAACGAAAACGCCCGACGCCCACAGGGCGTCGAGCTCGGGGGATGCGGGCTTCATGGAACCTCCTACGGCGAGGAGCGCTGCGGAACCTTGAGACTGCGGAGCGTCAGCGTATCGGTCTGCCACAGGGCGTCGGCGAACTCGGTGGCCGAGAGCTGGTCGTCCTTGAAGCGGCAGCGGTAGTAGAAGGCGAAGTCGGCCGCGACGGACGACCCGGCCGCCGGCGGGGCGGCGAGGACGATGCCGCCGGTGGCATCGACGCTGAACGAGGTGGTGGCGATACCGCCGACCCGGACCACCGCCGAGCCTTTCAGATCGCGGATCGGCTCGATGAAGCCGCCGAGATTGTGCACCAGTTGGAAACGGGTGGTCGCACCGTCCCCCACCCCCAGCACCTGCCCGGTGACCTGGTTGCGCGGCGTTCCCGAGCGCGGCGCGTCCTCGAACAAGAATTCCAGCTCGGCGCCATGATGGGCGTTGAAAAAACCGATCAGGGTCTCATAGGCGCCGGACACCAGATCCTGGTTTTCCTCCAGCACCTCGTAGGCCAGACCGAATTCGTATTTTGGATAGGAATACCGCCCCCGGCGGCATTCATCGCCCGAATCCGAGGTCTGGATCTTGGTCGACCACAGCGCGGTCCGGGTATTATCGAAGCCGAGACCGGGAAACGTCGGGAATACCGCCAGCGTCATCTCCGACTCCTTTCCTGGCTAGCGTTTATCGC
Organism: Magnetospirillum sp.; assembly: GCA_016195125.1. GTDB lineage: Bacteria > Pseudomonadota > Alphaproteobacteria > Rhodospirillales > Magnetospirillaceae > Phaeospirillum. The sequence goes on along the minus strand of JACQAD010000252.1, from coordinate 20,156 downwards.
GGGCGAAGCCGCGCCGTCCCTTGTCCGCCGCCCGGGCCACCGAGTGGGAATGGCGGTCGAGGGCGGCCTGGAACTGCTCCGGCGACATGTTGGTGGTGGCGTTGACCGTCATCGGCGCGTTGACGGTGACCGGACCCGCCGCCGCGGCATTGTCCTGTCCGGACCCGGATGCCGCCTGGGTCATCCCCGCCACGGCATCGGGCCCCAGTCCAAGGCTGGGCATGCCGTAGGCCACCTGGGGGGCCTCGAGCAGATCGCGCAGCGGGTTGGCATAACGCGCCGACAGGACCATTTCGTTTTGGTGAAGAACGGTTGCCGCACCGTCATAAGGCACCCGATCCCAGCCGCCCTCGGCGGAAAACATCGAGAATGCGGCAACGCCAGCATAGGCCGCAGCAGCAGCGGGCGGCGCCAGCAGCCATCCGACATAGGGAATCTGGGCGACCTCGTCATAGACGGACGCGGCGGCATCGCCGGCCTTGACCATGATGCTGCTGGTTGCCGTCACCTTCTCAACCGCCGCCCCGGTTTCCTGGGCCGCCGTACGCTCTGCCACGCCGGCGACAACGACCCCGGTCCTGACTGCCTCAGACCCTTCTTCCGCCGCGGTACGCGCCGCCGTCCCCGTAACTGTCGCCGCTGTCTGGCTGCTCTGGGCCGCCGTCGTCGCCGTGGTGCGCTGGGCATTGCCTGCGACAGTGGCCGCCGTCTTCTGCTGCTCCCCCAGGATCCAGCCGAAGGTGCCGGACTTGATGGAGTTCTGGATGCCGGTGGCCATCTCGGTCCAGCCGAGCGCCTGAGCTGCCTTGAAGGCCAGAAACTTCAGCCCCATGGCGCCCAGGGACTCGCCGTAGGACAGCGCCATGTTGCTGAAGGCACGAGCCGAGGCTTGGCCGAGGGTCTGGGTACCCTGGAAAATACCTTGCAGCATGGAATCGGCAGCCCGCCCCGCCGGGGCGAAGGCCGATACCCAGGCGTCTCCGGCCTTGTCGGCGGCCTTGCGCGAAGCCTCAGCCGCCTGGGCATCCAGCTTGGCCGAGTTTTCCTCCTGGGAGGCCGACAGAGCCCGGCGCTTGGCCATATGCTCTTCCCAGGCCTTGGTGCCCTTCTCCAGGCTGGCTATCTCGACATCGAGCCGCCGCAACGCCTCGGCATTGGCGGCATCGGTCAGCACCCGGAGCGCCGCGATCTTCTCGGACTGGGTGATGAGCCCGGCCGAGACCTCGGCGTCGAGGCGGTCCTTTTCGATCTGCAGACGGATGCGCGAGACCTCGGCATCGCCGTCGCTGCGGATCTTAGCGATTTCGCGCTGCTCGGTATCGTAATCGCGGTCGGCCTGCAGCAGCCGGTCCATGGCCGCCTTGTACTGGGCCGACATCGCCCCCCAGGCGGTGAAGGCGTAGGAGACCTCCTCGCCCACCGCCCGTACCCGCTCCATGGAGCCTTTCTCGGCGGCGCGGCTCTGCATCTCCAGGCCGCGCAGCTGGGCGGCCCTTTCCTCCTCCGAAGCCTGCTCGGCGACGCTGGCGGCCTGCTGGCCCCGCCCCGCCTGATACTGGGCTTCGGCCCGCTGAGCCTGGGCTAGGCGCTCGTTGACCAGTGTCACATAGACGCTGTTTTCTTCCAGGCCGTTGGCCAGAGCATCGGCTTTCGCCGTCTGCCAGTGCTCGACCTCAAGGGCATGGTCCTGGCGCAGCCAGTTTTCCTTGAGCAGCAGCTTGGCCTGAAGCTTCTTCTGCTCCGCTGCGATATCCTGGGCGGCGCCGCCATCGGAGTCCGACTTAGCCAGCGGCTCGGCATAGGTGTCGCGGCGGGTCGGAGAGTCAGGACGGCCATCAACAATACGATGCATGGAGGCGCGAACAGCCTCGAATTTGGCCTCCTCCGCGTCGATCATGCTTTGGTACTGGCTCTTTTGCCAGTCGAAGTCGGAATCCCGCTGCAGCTTTTTTAGTTCTTCAATTTTCAGAACGATCTGCTGAAGCTGCTCTTCGCGCACGTCAAGCGGACCGGCAACCATATCGCCGAAAACCGTCTGCTGGGCAGCATTGCGGAAATAGACTGTGACGGCCGCCGCGGCGCGCTCCCATGCGCCGGTTAGTGACTCGATACCGCCCTTGTGCTCGGCGAGCGCCATCTTGATTTCAGCCCAGGCCGCAAGCTGGCGATCCTTGGCTTCGGCATTTAACGAAGCGAATTCGCCAAGACGCCTGATTATTGCGCTATACCAGCTTTCCGTATCCTTCGCTGCGTCCGCGATTTTTGCTTGGCTCTGGGAAATCTGTTCGGCCAGCAACCGCATGTTACGATCATGCTCAGTCACCGCGTGGCTGGCACTGCCCGCCCCCCGGGCAATAGCGTCGAACGTCTCGACGCCCACCGGTCCCATCACCGTCAGTACGTCATGGGTCTTATTCAGCCCATCGCGCACACCAGTCAGCGCATGGGCAAAATCGTCCATCAAACGGATGGCGCCATCCGACTGGGAGGCGTAGGCGGCCAGATCGAAGCCATAGGCGCGAACAACCTCCCGCGCCTTGTCCATGGATGTATTGGACAGGTCGAGAATATCGACAAATCGCCGGATTTGACCGCCCGCCCCATCGACAGACAGGCCGTAATCGCGAGCGACCTCGCCGGTATGGACGAAGGACGCCGATTGCGAACCGAGCTGCAGGCTCAGCAGCCGCATGGCTTCGAGACGGCACCGGTGGCCCACAGGCCCCAGCTGGCCCCGGCCTCCTCGTTGGCGGCGGCCATCTCGTGGACGGCGGCGGCGTTGTCGTTGGCGGCATCAGCGGCACGGCCCAGCAGGCTCGACGCCGCCTCGGCGCCATAGCCCAGCACCCGCACGGCGGCGGCGGCGCTTTCGGCCCCGGCGGCGACGCCGACCAGTGGCGCCGAGATCTCGGTCTGGCCGAGGGCGGCAAAGCCGGCGGCGGCGAAGGCGGCGGTCTCGGCCATCTTGTCGAGATGGCCCGAGGCGGCATCGGCACGCTCGGCGGCGGACCCGGCGAAAGTGCCGAAGGCTTCGGCCATCTGGGCCGAGCGCTCGCGAACGACGTTCGCGGCATCGTCGAAGCCAGCCTTCAACTCGGCGGCTTCCGCCCTGATCTTGATGACGATATCGGACATGGCGCGCCCCTGCGGGCGCCCGCAAGCGCCTCGGTTATGAGTCAATGGCCCGTAGCGGAATGGCCACGGCGGTTACCTTGTGGCGGCGAAAGCGCACGACTTCGGTCGCGCGAGCGCCGGAAACGGTCAGCAAAGTTTCTCTCCACCCCGATGCCCAGGCCGTGCGGTTGAAACGCGCCGCCAGCGCCGGGTGACTGTCGGCGATGACGATCCACCCGTCCCAGTCCTCGACATCGACGCGCAACCCCATGGTGGACAGAAGCGAACACGCCGCCTCCGACACCTTGGACGCCACCACCAGTTCACCCACCGCCACGTCATCGACCCGCCACTCCAGCAGATGGCGCAGACAGGATGGCCCCGACGCCGGTGCCGGTGCCGGTGCCGGTGCCGGCAACGCCGCCGGAGTGGCCTTGCGGTCCCGCAACTTTCCCAGGCTGGCCCTAATCTCGCGCTCGGTCCGCCAGCACGGCGTCCCTTTCAGGATCAGCCGGAGGGCGAGATCCTGCGCAGCATGGGGAACCGCCATCAGGGGACGGGCATGGGCGGTGCGAATGCGTCCCTGGTCCATGGCCTCCTGGACCGCCGGCGACAGCCGCTCAACCATTCTGAGGTCGATCTCGACATGGCGGGGCGTGCGGCCGACCACGGCGCCGATTTCGCGGGGTCGCCAGCCGGACTGGTGCAGCCGCCGGTAGGCGCGGGCACGATCCAGGGGCGGCAGGTCGGGTTGCTGCAACCGGGCCATCACGGCGGCGGTGACGGGGTCGGGAGCGGCGCGGCCGGGAAAGACCCGGATTTCATGGCCGCCGATGGAGACAGCCGGCAGATAGGCACGCAGCACATCCACGGCGGAGTTGCGATTGATCTTGCGGGCCGCCTCGACCAGCCGCGCCACCGCCGCCGGATTGGGAACCGGGGCGCCATAGCCGCCGGTGCGGCGAATTCGGGGCAACACCTCCGCCGTCACCCACCGCTTGAACTTCTTGGCCGATGGCTTGCGGCTGGTGAGGATCAGACTGTAGAGACCGCTCTCGTTGATGATAGCCATATCCTGCCGGCCACCGGGGGTGTCCATATTACGGACACCCTTTTCATCGGCGTCCAGACGGCTCAACACTTGGCGAGGATTTCCTTGCTCTAGAACCCGGCACACATCAACTGCGACGAACCACGGATCGCCAGTGGCGCCGGTCACCACCCTTACCGAGGCGCCTTCAAAGTCGAACGGGACAATATCAGACATTGGCGCCCCCAGGGGCCATGTGTTGCAGCGCCGCCAGGGCAGTAGATACCAGTTCCTCCTCGAAGCAGCCTTCGCAGCCGTTATCCCACACCCATTTCAGCAGGAGGAGCTTGGCAGTGATGCCGGATAGCCCCTGGCAGGGAGAGGTCGCGATGAATTCATGCAGGTCGCCAACGTCATGGCTCAGGCGATGAAGGGCGGCATCATCGACGCTATCGATCAGCCCGATTATCTGACTTTCGAGCGCCGCCGCACGCTCCCAAGCGGCGGTAAAGGCAGCATCGGGATCGGCAGCCCGAGCAGTACCGGCCAGGGCCAGGATAGGCGCGGTGGTGGCGAAGGTCAGGATGGCTCGACGGTTCACGGGACATCTCCTGTCGAATAACGACACAACATTGCCTTTTTAGAAAGGACAATGCAAGTGAAAAACGACAGGACTTGCTTTTTACGATAGGCTTTGTATCATCCGGTCTATGATCACGTCAGCCCAAAGCCGAGCAGCAAGAGCCCTTCTTGATTGGGGTCAAGATGAAGCCGCCGCCCATCTTCAAGTGAGCGTCGTCACCCTGCGAAATTTCGAGAAAAGCTCGACATCACCGCAACGAGGGACACTCTCTCTGATCAAGAGCGGATTCGAGGCAGCAGGCATCATCTTTATCTCAGAAAACGGCGAAGGCCCCGGTGTGCGCCTGAGGAAGCAGCCGTAGAGGGTTGGCTTTCGCACTCCACATTGATGAGCGACTCTGCCAGTGCCACGGTTTCGGTTCTTTTCTTAGACATCGCCCACGCCAAAGCCAGCAGCCACGCCAAAAAAGTCCACCCCGCCAGAAGGTTGAGCACCAATATCCACAACGCACGGGAGTGCTTGCGGTGCGCGGCGATGAATGCGGGCAGGAAATAGGCAAACATCACTATGTTGAGGATCAGCAGTACCGCTCCAATCCCAACGATACCGCCCTGTCCGCGTGTCAAGTAAAGCGACAACGGGATCGACAACAACGCGCCGTAGGCAAGAGCCCTGTTGACGATTTGGACGGCGGAAAGCCGAACCGTGATGATCACATCGCTCATTGCCGCCCTCCCCCGCCGCACCGGCAATCAATATGACCCGGCGGAGGGCAGTAGCGCAACCGTGGCTACGCTCCCTGCGCCCCTCCCTTCCCCACGTCGAAGCCGCAGGCGCGGAGGAAGTCGCCGAGGCCCTTGCGTTTGGGCGGATCCTTGATCTTGAGGAAGATGGAGGCGGCCAGGGCCGGCGGCGGGTAACGGCGCCATTTGCGGTAGAGGGCCCGGACCCGGGGCAGGGTCAGGCGCCCCACCGCCTGCCAGTCGCCGGCGCCGAAGGTTACGAGTTCGGCGTAGAGATCGTCCCAGCCTTGGAAGCCGCCGCCCGCGCTTCCCTCTCCTCCTTCTCCTTCCGGAACCGCTCCCCCAGCTTTTTCAGCCCGGCGAGATCGGCAATGGTCTCGACCGCCTCCCACATCTCATCCATGTCGGTCTTGGTGGCGCCGATCTCGGCAATATCCTTGCACAGCACCTGGGCAATAATCTTCTGGGCAGCGGAGAGACCCTCCCGGCTTTCACCCTTGGCCATATGAGCGAAGTAGACGTCGATGACCGGAGCAAGGATCTGCAGCTCATCAAGGGTGAAGTCTTCGATCTTGTGGGAAAGACGACCGAATGTGATGTCACGCTCTGCCATGGTCACGCCCCCAAACTGATCATGCCGACGGTGTCGGTAATGTCGGCGAAGGCGGAGAACGACTGCTCGGGGATCAGGAAGTCGTCGTTCTTGACCGCCATCTTGAGGTCGGTCAGCTGCACCATGTTGAGCTGCAGGGTGAACTGGCGGCCCTCGAACGAGGTGGCGTAGATCAGCTTGGAGGACGGACCGGTGCCCATGGCCCGGTTGCTGATGGTGCTGGTCAGGCCGGTGGCGGACATGAAGGTATAGCTGGCTACCACGCCGCCGGCCTTGTCGGCGGGGTTGACGTGATAGGTGCCGGTGGCGGGATCGACATAGTAGTGGCCGGCGACCGGATCGGCGCCGGAACCAGGCGCCGCGTTGTCCTTGGTCTGCCCTTGCCGCGCGCCACCTTGAGCGGGAACGACTTGCGGCCATGCAGGGTCTTGGTGTCGAACTTGATATCGAACTGGAAGTCCTGAAGATTGAAGCGGACCGGAGTCAGGTCGTTGCCGGTATTGGGAACCAGGAACGCGTCGCCGGCGCCAAAGCCGTAGAGATCAGCATTATCGGACATGGATCACCCGTGTCAGTTGGAGGGGAGAAGGTCGGCCAGTTGCTGCATCAGCGCGGCGACCCGGTTGTAGGCTTCGGTGTCCTTGGCCAGATCGGAGCCCTTGACGCGGGTCTCGAACCAGTCGAACAGGGCGGCGCGGGCGGACAGCGCGGGCGGGGCGACGGCGGCGGGCGGGGCGACGGCGGCAACCGGGGGCGGCGCCCCGTCCTCGTCGGGATCGGTGTCGGGCATGATCAGCCTCTCAAATGTTGCGGATGGTGACGGGAATCAGGGCGAAGGACTGGGCGCCGAGCAGGGCGCCGTCGGTCTTGACGGTTCCGGAGATCCGGCAATCGCCGACTTTGCCGCCGAGGGTGCAGCGCTTGGCGATGGGGTCGGGCCGGATGGCCTGGTCGATGGCGTCGATCAGGTCGTTGCGGGCCCGCTGGGCGCTGCCGTCGGCCTTGCCGGCATAGGTGTAGACCCAGACCTCGTAATCGAGATGCCAGGCATTGGCGGAGCCCCAATCGCCCTTAGGATGGGAATCGGTATCGGGGACGAACAGCGCCGGACAATGACCCTGGTGCTGCAGATCCTTCCAGTGGATCAGGTGGTTGCCGGAGGTCTTGATCACGTCCTTGAGGCCGGGGGCGGCGAGGAGAAAGTCGAGCAGCGCCGAAGCGGCGGCATTGCGGGAAACCTTGGTCATGGCAGCACCTGGGCGGCTTGGTGGGTTTCTGCCTCCAGGGCGGCGACGAGATGGGCGATGGCTTCGCCCGCCAGCGCCTGCAGCGGATGGGCCGGGGTCTGGAGGCGGCGGACGTATTCGCTGATCGGCACCTCGACCGGGCTGATCGGCCGCCCGAAGGCCTGGCGCATTTCGCGGAGATGGGCGCGGACATCCACTTCGCCGTCGAAACCCTCGACGAAGGCGGTGGCGGGACGGCCGCGCACGAACAGCTTGACCAGCAGCCAGTCGCTGCCCTGGCGGATCTCGGCGCCCACCGGGTCTTTCAGGCCCTGGGGCAGCTTGGCGATGATGCTGGCCTCGGCCTCCTCGATGGCGGACAACGCCCGGTCACCGAGGCGGGCCATCAGCTCGGGATGGTAGGCCGAGAGATAGGCGTGGACCTCGTCCACATGGCCGATGGCCGCCTCGACCATCTCCCGGCTCATGATTGCTCGTCCAGGTCGAGGCGGAGCGCGAAGCCGCCCTTGGTGCGGGCCGCCCGCGCGATGGCGAAGGAGCGGCCGGGCATGGCGGCATCCTGGGCCGCCAGCAGGCTGCCGCGTTCGATCTCGGACAGGCCGGCGGCGGCCAGATCGGCGAGGCGGATTTCGGCGGCCGGGCCGTCATGGGGCTTGCGCAAGGTGTCGAGGCGGGCCTCGGGCGAGCGTTCCCAGAACAGGGCGAACACCGCCACCGGCGCCCCGGCGGGCGGGGTCAGCAGGAACGGGCGGGCGAATTCCTCGAAGATGTCGGCCAGGGCGGAATCGTCGTCGAAAGCCATGGCTCAGGTCTCCGGACAGGCCAACGCCGCTCGCGGCGGAACCGGGAGCGGCGTTGGCGTTGCGGGGCGGTCAGGACTTGGTCAGGCGGCGCAGCGCACGCGGACGCACGCACAGCGTCAGCGGGTTGGACTGGGCCTCGATCACCACCCGGCGGCTGGTCAGACGCTCGGGCGGCAGGAACGAAAACACCGGCAGGCCCTTCATGTTGGCCATGCCCAGGATGTCGGGCGGGCCGAACAGCATCTGGAACAGGCCGGGAATGCCGAAGGGGAACATCCGGCCCTCGTCGGTGGCGATACCGACCTTGCCGTCCTTGGTGCCGCGATAATTGGCCCAGGTGATGCCGCCGTATTCGAACGACGAGAACGCCTTGTTCTGGGTGAAGACGTCGCTGTCGGAGCGGCCGGTGTCTTTGGCCCTGCGGGCGGCCTTGACCTCCTTGTTGCCGTAGACCTGGTCATAGTAATTGTCGCCGCAGAACACCACCGGGCGCATCATGGCCACCGGCAGGCCCTCCAGCTCGTGCAGCATGTCGCGCTTGAGCTGGGTGCATTCCTGCTCGAAGGTGCCGCCATCGGCGGTCAAGGCCCCGAAGCCGGTATTATGGTCGGCCAACGGCGAGATGCCGAAGAAGCTGTACCAGTCGTAAAGGGTGGAGCCGTCCTTATCCAGCACCAGCCCCTTGATGCCGCCGAGGCGGTGGTATTCGTGGGTCAGCTCGATGCGGGCGCGCAGGCCGAAGGGGCCGTCGAGGCGGTCGGAGACCAGACCGCTCACCGATTCCATCTGGGGCTGGCCGGTCAGCAGGGCCTGGGAAATGGCGTTCTGGACCTCGTCGGCATTGACCTCGGCCTCGACGGCGATGCGCGAGGTCCGGGCCGTGCGCATTTCGCGCTTGGCGTGACCGCTCTGCTCCGGGGGCGCCCCGCGCTCGCTGGTCTGGATCACCTCGATGGTGCCGTTGCGTTCGGCGACGGCGATATCGACGGTACGGACACCGTCGGCCGAGTAGAGGCCGAGTTCGCCGATCAGCTGCGGGGTGTAGGGAACGTTGTTGATTTCGGTGGACAGGGTGACGACCGAGAAGGCGTCGCCACTAAAGATGTTGGCCATTTCGAACTGGCCGGTGCTCACACCGGGCGGAAGAAGCGCCATGGGTTTACTCCTTCGAAACAGGCGCTCAGTCGCGCACGATGATGCCGGACCCGGCCAGTTCGGCGCGGGCAGCGGTGATCTGGTCGGTGGTGATCCCGGCCGGCCAGGTCAGGCAATGGGCGTTGGCCTCGGTATCGCGGGCGGTGACGACCAGACGGCGGTCGCCGGCGCTGGCATCAACCCCGGCATAGGCGATGGCCGCCGCGTGCTGGCGCCCGTCGGTGCCGGCGAGGTCGAGGGCGACATACTTGCCCGACCCCACCGCCACGGTGATGACGATGGCATCGCCGACGGCGAAATCCGTCGCCCCATCGGCCAGGGTGAAGGCGAGACCGCCGCCGGCGAAGGCCTGACCGACACTGCCGATTCCGCAGACCTCGCCCAGGGGGTCGATGAGTTCGAAATCGCCGGCATTGGCGACGGCCTTGGTGATCTTCAGGATATGGGCGCCGGGCTTGGCGGCAGCGCCCACGGTGATCGTCCCCAGGACGCCGTTGCCGGTGCCGGTGATGGCGCCGGCGGTGACGCCGGCATGCAGGAGGCGACCCAGCACGGCGCTGGCCACCACCACCTGACCGGACAGCAACACGCCCTGCTCGCGCGAGCGGAAGCCCTCGGCCTCGGAGACGAGATATTCGCCGGGCCTGAAGCCCTCGGTCAGAACATTGGTCATCAGGAACCCCTCTGCTTGTTGAAGCGGGCGAAGACGCCCTTGTGGTCGAGGGCCAGCTGGGCCGCCACGGCGCCCTCGGCCGGACGCTGGGCGGACAGGGCGGCGCTGGCCGAACTGGTCGCCTTGGCGTCGATCAACGCTTGGCGGACCTGATCGGGCGACAGGCCCTTGGCCATGAAGTCGGCAGCCGCCTCGGGACGCCCGGCCAGCAGGCAGAGGTCGGAGACGTCGCGGACATAGGCCTGGGCGGCGGCCATCACCGCACCGGGATCGGCAGCGGCAACGGTCTCGACGGCCAGACCGGCCACTGCCGGACCGGAGTTGTCGACAGCTTCAGATTTATCGGGCGGCGGAGCCGCCGGGGAACCGGCCATGGGAACCTCCTGTTGGCCTGACGCCCGCGCGGCGGGGCTGGGAAGTCCGCGCTGAAAGTAAAGCGGCGCCGCCGCCCGGCTGACCTGATCGGTCAGGGCGGACAGCGCCTCGTCGAAGGTCATCACCGCGTCGGCGAGGCCGGCGGCGATTGCGGACACATCCATGTACTGGCCGGCCTCGGTGGCGAGGACCGCTTCCACCGACAGGCCGCGGAAGCCGGCCACCGCCGCGGCGAAGTGCTGGCGAACCTGATCGATATCGGCCTGCCAGGTCTCCTGGGCGGCGGTCGTCAGGGGCGCATGGGAGGCGCCATCGACCTTGCGGGCGCCGGAATAGACCGCGGTATAGGCAATTCCGCGCTGGGCATTGGCCTTGGAGCGGTCGGTATGCAGCCGCAGCGCGCCGATGGAGCCCACATCGCCGAGGCGCGGCAGCAATACCCGGTCAGCGGCGGCGGCCAGCCAATAGGCCGCGGAAAATGCCATGGGATTGGCCACCGCCCAGACCGGCTTGGCGGCGCAGGCGGCGCGGATGCGGTCGGCCAGATCGGCGACGACGTTGGCCTGGCCGCCGGGGCTGTCGATATCGAGCAGCACGGCCTTGACCTTGGCATCGGCCAGGGCGGCATCGAGGGCCATGCCGATGCCGTCATAGGAGGTGATGCCGCAGATGGTCGAAAGCCAGTCGAAGCGGTTGACCAGGGTACCCTGCACCGGGATCACCGCCACGCCGCCGGCGGTCACGCAATATTCGGCGATGCCGTCGCCGACATCGACCACCTCGCCGTCGGTCACGGCGGCGAGGCGCTGATGCAGGGCGGCGCGACGCTCGGCGCCCTGGTCGGGATCGGCCTCGGCCCGCGGACGGTCCTGATCCTCGTCCTCGGTCCCCAACAGGCGGGGACCAATGGCGTCGATCATGGTACGCAGCGCAGCCGGCTGGATGGCCAGCGGCGGCCCGAACAGCAGGGCGGCGATACGGGGGTAATGGGTCATCACGGATTGCCTCCGGTATTGCCGCCCTCGGAGTCCGGCGCGCCGGTATGCTCGGGCGGGCCGATGGTATTGTCGCCGGGCTGGGGCGCCGCCGGCAGGCCCAACTTCTGGGCTCGGGCGGCGTCGGCGGCGCGGCGCTCGTCCACCTCCTCGGCGGTGTAGCCCTGCTCCTCGACCACCTGGCTGCGGGCCTTGAAGCCGCAGGCGACGGCGATCTGTTCGCCCTTGATGTCCTTCAACGGATCGACCCAATCCCAGCGGGCGGGCACGTAGGTGACCTTGGCCATGATGGCCCGCCACGACCGGCGCCACTCTCCGGCGGCCACCGGCACCCGGCCGGACAGCACCGCGGCGTCGAGCAGCCACCGCGTCACCGGACGGCAGAATTGCGGGATCAGGGTATGCCACTGAAACTGTTCGAGCTGGCGGCGGAATTCCAGGGCGCCCGCCCGCATGGAGGAATAGGACGCCCCCTTGAGGTCGCCGGTGGTGGCGGCATAGGGCACGCCGACGCCAGCCGCAGCCTTGGTCTGGTTGCGGTACTGGAACGGCTCGTAACCGGCGCCGACATCGGGCGGGGTGGAAAACTCGATCGACTTGGCCTTGATGACCTGCAGCGTGCCAGGCTCCATAGTCGCCTCGGCGGTGCCGTCATCGGAGGCGGGACCATCGGTGGACAGGTTCTCGGCATCCTCCTCGAGAATGAAGCCGGCGAACAGGGCGCCGGTCCGCTTGCGCTCCAGCTCGGCCTGGTCGTACTGGCCCATCAGCCAGTAATCCACCAGCACCGGCGCCATGCGCGGCTCGCCGCGGATCTGGCCGATCTCCTCGGGCTCGAAGATGTGCAGCACTTCGGCGGCCGGTACCCGCAGGAACAGGGCGGGATCGTCGAGGACGATGCGCGCCGTCCAGTCGCCGGGATGGCGGCGGAGAAACCAATAGGCGGTGCGGCGACCGGCGGAATCGAACTCGATGCCCATGCGGATGCAGCCGCCATCCGGCAGCATATTGGTCTTCCACAGCGGCAGCTGGGCCGGGTCGATCAGTTGCAATTGCAGCGGCACCGCCAGATCCTCGGACTGGCGGCGGTCGATGCGGCGGACAAAGGCTTCGCCGCTGACGAAGACCGAGCGAGTGATAAGGGCCTGCAGGCCGTAATAATCGCCGATGCCGTCGGCGTCGGCCTCCCAGCACCAATCCGCGTACAGTTGGCGCAGGGCCTGGTTACGCCCCTCCTCCGGGTGCTGGAACGAGGTGCGGATGCCGGTGCCGACGGCGTTGGCGGTGTAGGACCGCTTGGCCGCCTTGGCGTTGGAATGGTTGCGGGTCAATTCGCGCGAACGGTCGCGCAGGGCCGGCGCATCCGAGGCCAGCAGAGCGTTGATATGGGTTGAGGACTGGCCGAAATTCTTGACGCGGCGACGGCCCGAGGCGCCGTCATATCCGGCCGGGGCGGCGCCCTCCGTCATCAGGCCGCGCCAGCCGGAGCGCAGGCGGTCGAGGATGCTCATCGCAGACCGCCCCCGCCACGCAGTCCCGACGACGCGGTGATGCGGATCTGCCGCGGGGCGGCCTGCGGGCCCGCCAGGGCACGCTCGACGATGGCGCGAATCCGCTCCAGTTCGGCGAGGTTGCGGTAGGTCACGCTGTGGCCATCGATGGTCACGGACAGGCGGCCGGAGGAAATCGCCTTGTCGATGCGGTCGAGATCGGCGGAGGTGTAGGCCATGGCGGTCATCCCTGCATAAAGCGTGAGTGCGTTTTCCGCCGCACCGGACCGGATTGCTTGCGAACGGCGTTCGCGACCGCCGCCGGTGGCGGGGCGGCCGCAGGCCGGGCAGCGGCTTGGTCGGGGTCGAACAGATCGGTTTGACCGGGGCTGGCGGACACCTCGCGCTCGGCGGCGAGGCGGTCGAAGTCCGAATCGGTCAAACGTTTCCAGCCCAGCCGGATGGCGGCGGCCTCGGCGATCAGCTCGGTGTCGAGCACCTCGTTGCGGATGCCGGGATCCTTGACCCAGCGGTATTGCTCGTAGCCGGTCTTGGTCTTGACCGGCTGGCGGCGCTCGCTGGTGAGCTGGCGGTAGAACTCGTCCTCCAGACCCTTGGGATAGGCGGAGAATCCGCGCTCCAATGGGTCGGACTTCTTGAGGTTGGAATAGAGCGCCGATTTGAGCCGGCTGACTCCCAGCGACCAGAATCGCTTCTGGAACTTGACGATGGAGCCGTCGCGGCGGCGCTCCTCCTTGATCGGTGTGAACTCGGGCGCCTGGTCCGATTTGGCGCCCTTGGTGGCGATGACCCGGAACTGCGAATGGGTTCGGGTCCAGTCCATCACCTCGGACTGCCAGGCGCCGGCGTCGATGGCCAGCATGTCGGCCTTGCGGCGCGACCCGAATACGGTGGGCCAGTCCCGTTCGATCAGCCGGTCCAGTTCGGCGCGGCACTCGGCCTCGGAGATGTGGCCGGGGATCACCAGATAGTCGATGGTCCAGCGCTTGAGGTCGCGGCCGAAGCCCTTGACATGGACCTCGACCCGGTCGCCCTGGCAATCGACGCCGTAGGTGACCAGCAGGGCGCCGGCCGGGATCTTGCCGCGGATATGGCCCTCGGCCTCGGCGCGGTCACGGATGCCTTCCCAGGGCGGCGCCTCGCCCGACGCCTTGTAGGCGCGGCCGACGGTGTCGTTGAGGAAGGTCTGCTCGGCCGAGGGGTTGCCCTTGGCGTTGAGCCAGGCCTCGGCGATGCGCTCCCAGGTCTCCAGCGGCGAATAGGCCGCCCACAGGTAGAAGCCCTCGACCCGCGAGGCGGGATTATGGGCGACCCAGCGGCCGCGCGCCGCCATCCAGGCCTTGTGCCGGTGCTCGATGACACAGCCGCAGGCCGGACAGGTGAAATGGGCCTGTTCGGGATGATTCTCGTCCAGGTTGGCCAGCATATTCTCCCATTCGAGCGGGTGCTCGTGCCGGCAATGGGGACAGGGGACGTGGAAATGCTGCTGGTTGGAGCGCTTGAAAGCGCGGGCGATACGGCAATTGTCCTCGACCAGCGGGGTGCTGATCTTGAGCACCTTGGCGAAATGGACCGCCTTGGAGCGCGAATCGGCCTGATGCTCGGGGTCGCCGGCCTCGTTGTCCACCCACTTGGCCAGATCGTCCTGAACCTGATAGATGGCGGTGATCATCGACAGGCTGGCGGCCGAGTTGGCGCCGGAGATCTGGATCCAGCCCAGGCCGTCACGGCGCTCCATGTAGAGCAGCGAGTTGCCGCCGTCGCGGCTTTTCTCGGCGTTGAACAGCCGGCCGAGCACCGTGGTCGAGCGCAGGAACGGCTTCCACTTGGTCTTGACCCAACGGATGGCGTTGGGCTCGGTCGGGTGGGTATACAGCGTCTCGGCCGGGGCCTGATGCATGACGCCGCCGACGAAGATCTGCGCCAGGGTGGTCTTGCCGACCTGGGCACTCGCAGAAATCACAACCTCGCGGCAGGGATGCTCGGGCGACAGCACCTCAAGGGGGCGGCGGAAATAGGGGAACCGGTCGGAATTATAGGGGCCGCGAAACTCCTGGGGACCGGCCGAAATGACGACGTGGTCGTCGGCCCACTGGTTGAGATCGACCGGCGGCGGCGGCTCAATCGCATCGGCGAAGGCGGTCAGGGCCAGCCGTTCGGGCGCGGCCAGCGGTTTCCAGTCAATGGACATCGTCGCCTCCCGGCATCAGGGGGCGGCGGCGCCATCCTCGTCCGGCTCGGGCAGCGACACGTCGTGCCGGTCAGCCTCCTCCCTCGCGTCGTCCGCCTCTCCCTTCCTCATGGTTCGCCACCACGCCCGCAGCAGCACGGTGGCCTCGCGGGCATCGACCGACAATTCCTGGGCCAGATGCTCGGCCAGGGTCGGCAACGCGCCATCGACGCGGCCGATGAATTCCTTGAGCCGTCGCGCGAAGGCCGCCGAGGCTTCCGAGGCCACTACCCAATGGCCCTCACGGGTCCGTGCCTCGGCCCGGCCCTTGGCGGCATCCTGCTCGGCCTTCTCCGCCTTCGCCCGCTGATAGCGCAGCGCCGTCTCCTCGGCCTCCGACACCGGAAGGGACAGCGTGGGGCCCGATGGAGGATTGGGCGGCGGCGCGGCCTGCGGCAGGATCGGACGCTCCTGCGCCATCTGCTGGCCGGGATGCAGGATCAGGCCGAGCAGGCGCCGGGCCGTCACCACATGGACTTTCGCCTTGCGGTCGGATCGGGGTACGACTTTGCCCGTCGCATCCACCAGGGCGGCGTCCAAAGCTCCAGCGGCGATCAGTTGGGAGACCCGGCCGGGGCTGCGCCCGATCAGTTGCGCGAAGCGGCCCTTATCGACGATCTCCGTCTCCATGAGCCCCTCGACAGTCATAGGATTTTTAGCCGACTTGAGCGGCTTTAGCCCTGTTTAGGTGTTGAGTTTAGCCTTTTTTAGCGGCGTCACACTGCTGGAACCAAGCGAACAAATTGACCGCGTACGATAGGGGCCCAGGAGGACCCAAAAACCATCCAGGCCCGCGGTATCTCGGGGAGCCAGACGTCTATATGATGCGCTCTCCGAAATGGGGAAGCCCCGCAGGTGGTGACCAGCGGGGCTTCGAACGCACTTGCTTGACGATAGGGCGAGTCATACCTCATTTCGTTCCACCGTTTCAAGCCCCTTGTGTTTATTTTCTCGAAGCCCCCACAAGATGTTGTCGATCGCCCGATCGACCCTCCGCCAGATCGTTGCCTTCCCCGTTCCCATCTCGGGGTAGGCGCAGGCAAGTTCGGTGAAGGATCGGCCACGCGCCCAGTCAAGCAGCAGCCGCTTGGCGCCATCGCCCGGAACAAACGCCTCGACCCAGCCGAGCGCCTCCTCGAGATCATCGAGGTCGGCCGAAGTGACGGAACGAGCGCCCCTCCCGCCCCTCCCAGCCAATTGGGCCAGTTTCTCCGAGAACGTCTTGGCGTCCAACTTCGCCAGGGCGCGACGCATGTCGGCGCCGGAGGCCCGTTCCTCGGCCAGCCGAACGACGACCTTCATCGCCGCGATAAGACGGCGCTTGATCCAGGCTTTGCCTGGGCTGGCTGGCATTGCCGCCGGACGCGCCGACTCAACTGGCACAACCGTCGCCCGGCATTTAGTCGGCCCTTCGGTCGGAAACGACAAGATCACCTTGGTTCGGCTCATGACTATCCCCTTGTCCGGGCTGTCAGGGCGCCTATGGCGACCCCGGGCAGCTTGAAACCCTTTACTTGCCTAGCGTTGTCCGGGGAGTCCGGGGAGTCCGGGTAGATATCTCACACTCATCCGCGCTCACACGCATGTGGGAATGAGAAAAATACCCGGACTCCCCGGACTCCCCGGACAAGCCCCATAAACCCGCGCCGTCCGTCTGTCCGGGTGGCAGCGCCATCCCCGGACTCCCCGGACAGACCGCCTCAATCCATAAGCTCGAAGCCGCCGCCGTCCTCGGCCGCCAGAGAAGGGTCAGGCGCCGCATCCGTGACCGCGCCCGAATCTCCCACGCCCTCCTCATCACCCCACGGAACATTCCAACGGAACATCTCGCAGAACCGGCGGCGGCACTCGCCGAGAGGCGGAACGTGGTAGCCGCGCACTCGCTTCCTCGCCCAAGACCCGTCGGTGTTTTTCACCCGCTCTCCCTCGGGACCGTATTCATCGACCCAAACCCGCTGGTCGGAGCGGAAGCCGGTAGCGGGCATCAGCTTGCGCAAGCCCAGGCCGAATTGTTCCTTGGACAGCCGCCGCGCCTTGCTGATCTGCTCGGCATAGGAGACGTAGTTCCGGTAGAAGGGATCGGTGGCGACCTCGCCCTTCCAATCGCCGTGCTGGGGCAGCAGCTTTCCATCCCGCAGCCGGTCCATCCACCAGCCCTGCAGTTCGTTCATGCTGGCGACCTTCTGCTCGAACAGGGCCTCGGTGGCCGGGATCGAGCGCAGGTCAACCTTGGTGAGGTCGAAGCGCTGGAGATAGGCCAGCAGATGAGAGCGGCCGCCATCGGCCAACTCCGCATCGATCTGCGCAAAAAACGCCTTGTCCTGGAGATTGCGGTTGCCGACGTCGAGGACGGCAAAGCGCCGCTCCTCCGGCCCGGCCGGCACCACCCAGTCGCTGTTGGACGACACATACAGCCGGATGAGATTGCGGATCTGCACCGCATCGACGCCCTTGCGCTCGATGAGGTGGATGTCGGAGGTGACCAGATCCTTCAACACGCCCTCGGCACTCTTGTCGCCGGCCCAGAATCCCTCATCGGCATGCAGCAGCAGGCAGGCCGCCATGTGGCCGTTGAAGGAGCCGGTCAGGTGCTTGGGCTGGGAGATCTTGACCCAATGCGGCCCGAGCAGCGCTCCCACTGATTCTCCCAGCTTCGATTTGCCGCATCCTTGCAGGCCGCGCATGACCAGGGACGTCCCGGGCTTGATGGTGGGCTGCTGGATCATCTGGGCGAACCAGCCCCAGACCCAGCGCGCCAGATCCACCGAGCCACGCGCGATGTTGACCAGAACGTGCTCATAGAGCGTCGGGAAATGCTTGGCGTGATCGCGCGGGTCGTCATAGGGCGCCGCCGCCTCCACGGTGAACCCGCGCCACAGATTGAACCACCCCGCCGGCACCCCCTCGGGAGCAAAGGCGACGCCGCCGTATTTCAGCCGCTGGGGATGCTTCAGCCAGATATCGCCCATGCCGACGATCCGCTCGCTTTCACCATCCCACACCCGCTCGTCATCGAGCCAGGCGCGAAAGGCGGAGATGGCCATGAAGTCGATGGCCTCCTTGCCGGCATAATCGAGACACTCGCGCAGGATCAGCGCCCGGCCGCCGACCAGGACCAGGGAGAATTCCTGATTGATCTCCTCGACCCGGACATGGAGATCGCCATCCGCCGTCGCCTTGGCCGGCGTTGAATTGCGTCGCCCCTTGCCCTTGGCCTTGCGGGCCTCCTCCAGCGAAACCGGCTTGGTCATGACGGGTCCTCCGCCACCAGCACCGCCGGGCGGGGCAGCACCGGAGGGCGCACCCTTTTATCCAGCATCTCCCCCAATTCCACCGATTCGGCCACCAGCGAGCGCAACCCACCCAGCACATCCCAGGCACGGCGCCAATCGACCACCAGGACGCAATCCTCCCCTGCCGCCCTTCGCCGCAACCACGAGAGAGGGCCATCGGCCACCTTCACCGGATGGGACAATCCTTGCGCCTCGAATCCCAATGCTTCCGCCACCAGCGCCTCTCCCAACACCGCCACTGAGCCGGTCCGCGAATACAAATCGCCGGTCTGGACATTCCAGGCGATCAGATCGGCCGGCGCCGCATCCGCCGCCCCACTCTCCCAATCGGGGATCACCACCAGCTTGACCCCGCCCTCCATGGGCTCCCAGAGCGAGGGGGCGGGCGCGTTTTCCCACGCCTCTCCGGCCGGGTATTTCCCCTTGGCGAGGCGGGCGCGGACAAACCCCACCCCCCCGGTGCGCGCCGCCAGCAAATCCCAGTCGATGCCGTTGCGCTCCAGCCACGCCCGGCCAGCCGGTGTATCGGCGGCGGTCCGGGCATCCTGCCATTCCGCCGCCAGCCGCCGGTCTCCGGGCAGTGGCGCCATCCGCCGCTTGGAGCGCCCCATCAGCAGCGATGGCGGCCGTGGCCGGTACAAACGCCGCAACCGCCGGCGGAATTCGTCCAACATGGCGTGGCGGGTAAAGCCATCTGGAATAATGCTGACCTTGGCATAGAGCGCCCGCTCTGCCGCCGCCAGCCGCTCCGGTGTATCGGGATGGCGATCGCCGCGCGCCATGCCCCAGACCACGTCCGCCAGGGACAAGGTCCGTCCCAGCACGCCCCCCATGGCCGAGGCGCCGCCGCGCCGGATTAGACTATCGGGATCGGATTTGTCCGGCATCACGGCAAAGCGCAGGGATTTGCCGGTCTCGAGCATCGGCAAGGCCCGATCGGCGGCGCGGATCATGGCGCGGCTGCCGGCAGCATCGCCATCCAGGCACAACACCGGCTCGGGGGCCAGCCGCCACAATTGGCGGATCTGCCCCTCGGTGATCGCGGTTCCCAGCGGCGCGACGGCGAAGTCGAGGCCAGCCTGATGCATGGCGATGACATCCATATAGCCCTCGACCACCGCCACCGTGCCGGTGCTGGCGATGGCAGCCCGGGCATGGGACAGGCCATAGAGCAGACTACCCTTGCGGAAGAGTGGACCATCGGGAGAGTTGAGATATTTCGGCTTGGCATCGCCAAGCGCCCTGGCGCCGAAGCCGACCACCATTTTGCCGCCATCGAAAATCGGGAACATCACCCGACCGCGAAACATATCCGACACTGCGCCATCCTCGGAGCGGCGCAGCAGCCCTGCCTCCACCAGCACGGCTTCGCTCACCGCCGCCGACATCAGCGACCGCATCAACACCGCGCCTCCCGGCGGCGACCAACCCAGCCGGAAGCGGGCGATGGTCTCGTCGGTCAGCCCCCGGCCATGGAGGTAGGCCAAGCCGGCGGCGCCGCCCTCGCCGCGCAGCTGGCGCTCGTACCAGGCGCAGGCCGTTTCCAGCACCTCGCCCAGCCCCGCCCGCCGGGCGCTCTGCTCGCGCTCTTCCGGCGTTGCCTGGGGAATCTCCAGCCCCGCTTCCGCCGCCAACTGCTCGACCGCCTCACGGAACGTGGACCGGCCGTCGCGCCTGAGGAATTCGATGACGTCGCCATGGGCGCCGCAGCCGTGGCAGTGGAAAAACCCCTTTTCGTCGGTGACGGTGAAGGACGGGGTCTTTTCGTTATGGAACGGGCACAGGCCCTTC
>JACQAD010000251.1 GCA_016195125.1 Magnetospirillum sp. | reverse complement strand
ACCAAAACTGTTGATTTCCCGTGGCTTTGCCTGGCCCCGGGAGGGGGAAGAACCGGCGGGGTGTGCCGGGAGAGGGGCGCACTATAGTCAGGCCCTTCGAGCAACGCAACCCAGTTCTTTAACGGGGCTGCAGCAAAGAGCGAAGCTGCTCCAGATCGTCGAGCAAAGCCTCGAGATTCCGCCGTAATTCAGGGCTCATGGTGCCGGAATGAACGGGCAGATCATCACCGCCGGCACGGGTCATGGCGCGAATGGCTTGACGGTGCTCGGCATCATCGTCCTGATCGGGGGCAAAGGAATCATCCTGCCCCTCCTCGTCTTGTTGCAACTCGGGCTCCTGAAGGCCAAGGGACAGTTCCAGTTCCACCGGCACCGGGGCAACCGAATTGCCGGATTCCTTGGCTCCGCCTTCCTTCAACAGCTTCTGCACGCCCTTGATGGTGTAGCCTTCGCTGTAGAGCAGGTCACGGATCCGGCGCAACAGCGCCACGTCGTCGGGACGGTAATAGCGGCGTCCACCACCGCGTTTCAGCGGCTTGACCTGGGGAAACTTGCCCTCCCAGAACCGAAGGACGTGCTGGGGAACGTCGAGATCGTCAGCAACCTCGCTGATGGTACGGAACGCCGCCTCGGACTTGCCGTTGCGCCGGGCCGCCGACAATTCCCCATCGTCACCGGTCATTTGCCGCCGCCGCGCTTGGCCCCAAGGCCGTCATTGATCCGCTTCTTGAGCAATTGCGAGGGCCGGAACACCAGGACGCGGCGCGGCGTGATGGGAACTTCCTCACCGGTCTTGGGATTGCGTCCGATGCGCTGGCCCTTGGAGCGAACCGAAAAACTGCCAAAGGAGGATATCTTCACCGCCTCACCCTGGGCCAGAGCGCCGGAAATTTGGTCCAGCACCGCCTCGAGCAGATCGGCGGATTCATTGCGCGACAGCCCGACCTCTTGATAGACGGCCTCGCTCAGTTGCGCCCGCGTAATGGTCTTATCAGTCATAACGCCCCAGCCGATATGAGGAATCGAAAAGCAGGTGCGACCCTAGACCCTTACGATAAATCCGTCAATATCAGAGGGATGCGAGAAGGCGTTGCAGCAGCCATACAAGATGGCGGCTACATCCTCACCATGGCGGAACCCCAGGTGAAACCGCCACCCATGGCCTCCAGCAACACCAATTGCCCAGGCTTGATCCGGCCGTCATTCACAGCCTCGGTCAGCGCCAGGGGGATCGAGGCCGCCGAGGTATTGGCGTGGCGATCGACGGTCATGATCATCTTGTCGAGGGGGAAGCCCAATTTCTTGGCGGTCCCTTCGATGATGCGACGATTGGCCTGATGGGGCACCACCCAGTCGATGTCCGAGGCCTGGAGATCGTTGGCGTTGAGGGCCTCACCCACCACTGCCGCCAGATTGATCACCGCGTGACGGAAGACCTCGCGCCCTTCCATCCGCACATGACCGACACTCTGGGTCTTGGAGGGGCCGCCATCCACATACAGAAGGTCGTAATGGCTGCCATCGGAGTGAAGATGGGTGGACAAGATGCCGCGATCGTCGCTGCCGCCCTTGCCGCGGTTGGCGCGCAGCACCACCGCTCCGGCACCATCGCCGAACAGGACGCAGGTGGTGCGGTCCTTCCAGTCGAGGATGCGCGAGAAGGTCTCGGCACCGATCACCAGGGCGGTCTGCACCTGACCGGCCTTGATGAAATTGTCGGCGATGGACAAGGCGTAGACGAATCCCGAGCACACCGCCTGCACATCGAAAGCGGCGCCGTGCTTCATGCCGATGCGCTTTTGCACCTTGGTGGCGGTGGCGGGAAAGGTATTGTCCGGCGTGGCGGTGGCAAGGATGATCAGATCGACGGCCGATCCGGCGATGCCGGCGGCCTCCAGAGCCCTTAGGGCGGCATTGGTGGCCAGATCGGACGTGGTCTCATCCTCGGCGGCGATGTGACGCTGGCGGATGCCCGAACGCTCGACAATCCACTCGTCCGAGGTATCCACCTGGGCGGCCAATTCAGCGTTGGAGACGAGACGAGCAGGCAGATAGGAGCCGCAGCCGACGATCTGGGAACGGACGATCATGCTAGGGCCCTTATCACCGGGTGCCGGCTGCCAGTTGCGACGGGGAGACTTCGGCCGGTTTCAGGCGGTCGAATTCCTTGCGGATACGGTCATTATAGCCATGAGTCACCAATTCGACGGCGACGCCCACGGCATTGGCGAAGCCGAAAGCATCGGTTCCCCCATGGCTCTTCACCGCGATGCCGTTCAGACCCAGGAACATGGCGCCGTTATAACGCCGGGGATCGGTACGGACCCGAACCTTGTTGATGGCATGGCGGGCGAACAGATAGCCGAACTTGGCCAGAAGCGAACTCTTGAACCCTTCCTTGAGGAAGGTGGAGTACAGCTTTACCGTTCCCTCGGCGGTTTTGAGCGCGATGTTGCCGGTAAAGCCGTCGGTGACGACCACATCGACGGTTCCGCCGCAGATATCATTGCCTTCGACGAAACCGTGGAAGCTGATGGGCAGATGGCTGTCCCTGAGGGCGGCTGCGGCGGCCTTGACCGCGTCATTGCCCTTCATGTCCTCGGAACCGACGTTGAGCAATCCGATGCTAGGCTTTTCCAGACCGAGAACGGCACGGGCATAGACTTCGCCCATGATGGCGAACTCGACCAGATTGTTGGAGTTGCAATCCACGTTGGCGCCGAGGTCGAGCATCAGGGTCTCGCCCTTGACCGTCGGGAACATGCCGGCGATGGCCGGGCGGTCGATACCCGGCAGGGTGCGCAGCACGAACTTCGAAATGGCCATCAGCGCGCCGGTATTGCCGGCCGAAACCACGCCAGCCGCCTCGCCCTTATGCGATTCGTCGGTGTGATGGATGGTGCAAACGCCCCGGATCTCGGGAAAGCGCGCCAGCAGGGGCTCCAGCAGCGCGGCATCACCGAACAGCAGATAGCGTACATGGGGGAGGCGTTCGTGAGCCATGCGCACCCCTTCCACAACCATGTCCGGAGCGGCATCGCCCCCCATGGCGTCAATGGAAATGGTGACAGCTGCACTCACCGGCCCGCACTCCCCTGCTCAAGCCAATTGATGCGGCTTAGGCTTCCGCCTGGGCAACAACCTCACGGCCGTCATAGTGGCCGCACGAACCACAGACGTGGTGGGGCAGCTTCACTTCACCGCAGTTCGGGCACTCGGCACCGACCACATTGACCAGGGCGTGATGGGACCGACGCATGTCGCGGCGGGACTTGGAAGTCTTCTTTTTCGGAACGGCCATTGTATCTACTCGCTTCGACCCGGAATGGGAAAGGGTGGTTTATTATCCAAAAAGCCAGCGCGGAGCAAGAGGATGCTTGCCCTCACTCCCTTTTTTGTTTCAGCGTCGATAGGACCGCGAAGGGATTAGCCTTAGGTTCCGGGGCTTCGACGGGCTCCGGCGGCGGGTCGAATTCGGCACCCTCGGCCCGGGGAAACGGGTCAAGTGCCAAGGCCAGATGCTCCAGCACCACGGCCCCCATGTCAATGGCCCCGTCGATGATGGGGTCGGGCGGATCGAAACTGTCCAGACCGACTTCGATCTCATCCCCCTCCCCGCCGTCCTCGGGCTGCGGTCCGAAGGTCAGGCTGAAGGCCTCTTCGATATGAGCGGGAACCGGCGCCAGGGTTACGACACAGCTCTGCACGATCTCGGCCGTCAACCGGCCATTGACGCGGATCAGCCCGGTTTTGCCCATGGGATTGAGCTCGAGTTCGGCACTCAAACTCACCACATCCATAAGATCGAGCCAACGGGCGATCTCGGCTCGTTCACCTGGATCGGCTTCAAGTCGACGGCGCGCCCCCTTGGCCGGAATCTGGTCGACCGGAAGGAGGTGGCTGAATGGTTGCGCGGGCTGATTAGCGTGCATGAAAGCCCTCGGGCGAGAGAAACGTCACTTTGCCGGCCACGATATCCGCCCCATCCTGCCCGGCCAGATAATTCGACTGCCCCCTCAGGTACTGCACCATGGCGGCGACCGCGCCGGCCGGCACGTCTCCCTCAACCGTACCATAGAGGTTCCGTCGCAAGGCGTCGCTCAGCCCGTCTCCATCCCCCCCGGCGTCCAAGCATTCCTCATAGGCCGAGGCGCGGCCGTAGAAGGCCTGGACCATTTGTTTAATTCTCTTGCCTACCGACGTGTCGCTGACCCCCAACTCGCGCAGATTCTGGTCCATATCGGCGAACATCAGATCGAACAGCGCCTGGGCCACTTCACGGGATTCGCTGCCTTCGTCGCCAGGTCCGATGGCCCGCAAGCGCCGCATGACCAGAAAGGCGTGCAGCACAATCAAGTCGAAACGGCCGTCCAGGGTGTCGGGTACGCAAAAATCCACATACAAAGCCGGCAGCCGGGCTTGATTGATGATCGAGACATAGAGCTCGTGCGCGATGGAGCTGCGCCGACGGCGGTCAAAAAACTTGGCGAAGGGCATCTTTTGGTCCTGATTCGCCGCCACCCGGTTTTGGGCCGGCGTCGGCGTTGACAAGGCGACGATGGGGAGTGCAATGTTCCCCCCACATTGGCCGCGGTGGCCGTCTGTCGTCAATGCTTCGGCGTCGTTGCGAATGAAAAACCTTTCCAGATCCCATTATTCCCTTATTGCCCTCGTGATGGGGGCTGCGGTGGTCGCCTGCTCTCCTATCGTCGAGGTGCGCGGCAATCTGCCTCCGGCCGATGCCCTGGCCCAGGTCAAGATCGGCAGCAGCACCCGTGACGATATCCAGGCCCTGCTGGGAACGCCGTCCAACGTGACGCCGTTCGGTGAGGAAAGCTGGCACTACATCTCCTCCATCACCGAGCGTGAGGCCTTCTTCGAGCCGGTGATCAAGGATCGCAAGGTCATCACCGTGGTCTTCGACCGGACCGGCGTGGTTCGTGCCCTGGACACCCGCGGGATGGAGGAAAGCCGCGATGTGATTCCCGTCGATCGCGAGACCAGCACCGCCGGCAAGGAGCTGACCATCCTGCAGCAGCTGATGGGCAATGTGGGCCGCTTCTCCAAGCCGAGCGGCAAGTAGCCGCCAGCCCCCTTCCAGACCCCGCCCGTCTCTTTCCCGATCAGCCAACAAAAAACCCCGGTCGTTTCCGACCGGGGTTTTCCGTTTCAGCCCTGTCGAGGCTGGTTGTCGGTCTTAGTGACCGGCAACCATGGCCAGCAGCAGGATGGCGACAATGTTGATGATCTTGATCATCGGATTGACGGCCGGACCAGCGGTGTCCTTGTAGGGATCGCCGACGGTGTCGCCGGTGACCGCCGCCTTGTGGGCGTCGGACCCCTTGCCACCATGATTGCCGTCCTCGATGTACTTCTTGGCATTATCCCAAGCGCCGCCGCCCGAGGTCATCGAGATGGCGACGAACAGGCCGGTGACGATGGTGCCCAGCAGCATGGCGCCCATGGCGGTGAAGGCGGCCTTCTGATCGGCAGCCATCAGGATCACGAAGTACAGCACCACCGGCGACAGAACCGGCAGCATGGACGGAATGATCATTTCCTTGATGGCGGCCTTGGTCAGCATGTCCACGGCACGGCCGTAATCAGGCTTGCCGGTACCTTCCATGATGCCGGCGATTTCCTTGAACTGACGACGGACTTCCACGACCACCGAACCGGCGGCGCGACCGACCGCCTGCATGCCCATGGCACCGAACAGGTAAGGCAGCAGACCACCGAGGAACAGACCAATCACCACATAGGGATCTTCCAGGCTGAACGTGACGCTCAGGTTCGGGAAGTAGTGATGGAGGTCTTCGGTGTAAGCGGCGAACAGCACCAGCGAGGCCAAAGCGGCCGAACCGATGGCATAGCCCTTGGTGACCGCCTTGGTGGTGTTGCCGACGGCGTCGAGCGCGTCGGTGACCTTGCGGACTTCCTTGGGCAGTTCGGCCATTTCGGCAATGCCACCGGCATTGTCGGTCACCGGGCCATAGGCGTCGAGAGCGACGATCATGCCGGCCAGAGCCAACATGGTGGTCGCGGCCACCGAGATGCCGAACAGGCCGGCGATCTTGTAGGCGACGATGATGGCAACGCAGATCACGATCACCGGCAGGGCGGTGGCTTCCATGGAAACCGCGAGACCCTGGATAACGTTGGTGCCGTGACCGGTGGTCGAGGCCTGAGCCACCGACTTGACCGGACGGTAATCGGTACCGGTGTAGTACTCGGTGATCCACACCAGCAGGCCGGTGACGATCAGGCCGATCAAGGAGCAGATATACAGCCCCATGCCGGAGATTTCCTTGCCCGCCGCCATGAACTTGGCGTCGAAGCCGCCCAGGTTGACGTTGATGACAACGGCGATCAGAGCCGCGGAAATCACGCCGGTGACGATCACGCCCTTGTACAGGGCGGCCATGATGTTGTTGCTGGAACCCAGCTTGACGAAGAAGGTGCCGATAATCGAGGCGAAGATGCAAACCGCGCAGATAACCAGCGGCAGCATCATCATGGATTCTTGAGCGGCACCGGTGAAGAAGATCGAGCCCAGCAGCATGGTGCCGACGATGGTCACCGCATAGGTCTCGAACAGATCAGCGGCCATACCGGCGCAATCGCCGACATTGTCACCGACGTTGTCGGCGATCACGGCCGGGTTACGGGGGTCATCCTCGGGGATCCCCGCTTCGACCTTGCCCACCAGATCGGCACCGACGTCGGCGCCCTTGGTGAAGATGCCACCGCCCAGACGGGCGAAGATGGAGATCAGAGAGGCGCCGAACGACAGAGCCACCAGAGCCTCGAGCAGGCTGCGGGGGTCCATGTTGGAGCTCTTGAGCACCATGTAGTAACCGGCGACGCCGATCAGGCCCAGGCCGACCACCAGCAGACCGGTGATGGCGCCAGACTTGAAGGCCACATCAAGGGCCTGCTGCATGCCACCCGAACGGGCGGCCTCGGCGGTGCGCACATTGGCGCGAACCGAGACGAACATGCCGACATAGCCGGCGGCGCCCGAAAGCCCCGCGCCGATGACGAAGCCGATGGCCTGGTAGAGGCCAAGGCGGGCTGCCAGAATGATGGCGACGACGACGCCGACCATGGCAATGGTGGTGTACTGACGGTTCAGATAGGCGCCGGCGCCTTCCTGAATGGCGGCAGCGATTTCCTGCATCCTGGCGGTGCCGGCCGAGGTCGCCATTACGGACTTAATGGCGTAGACCCCGTACAGCAGCGCCAGAACGCCGCATGCGATCACGAAGAGGTTGGTCATGTGGTTCGAGTCCCCTGATGTATCTTCTTAGCATCACCTCCCCGCATGGCATCCTGCGTGCAGTGCTGGGGCATGAAAGGGGCGACGGAAGCGTTGTGAAACTGCCAGAAGAACCCCGTTGATGCAATAAAATGCTCGCATCGGGATCCTAAACTGGAATTATTGGCATGAAAATTTAATCATGCCGGCAATTTCCGGCTTCATCCCCTTGCCATTCGGCCATGGTCCCGCCCCTTTAGGTGGGGCCGAAAATCAGGTGAACCCTAGGCGAATGGGTGGCTCTTATTTGAGATTGGGGTTCTCGATGGCAATGTCCTTGATATAAGGCCCGCCCAACGTCTTCTCGGCACTGACCACCAGACGGCGGCGGATGGCGGGTATATCCAGGGGTTGGCCCTCGCGGACATTCACGGAGAGATAGGCCATCATTTCCGCCAGATAGGCGTTCTGAAGTCGCGGCAGATTCTTGGCGACGATTTCCTTGTCCTTGGGATCGACCTGAAGGCGAACGATCATCTCGGCTTGCTTCTTGACCTCGCGATCCTGGATCACCGGCACGATCAGCAGACCGAAATCCACGTAGCTGGGCGGCGGCGGCGGCGGCGGCGTATCGTCCTTATGGACGGCGGGGGCGGTTATTCCAAGTTTTGCCAGGGGATCGATTCCCCAGAAATACAGGCCGCCGACGACGGCGCCGATCATCATCAGCAAGGCGATTACGATGAATATCAGTCGGACCAACCGCCATCCCCTTGTTCGCGGTGGCCGCTGAAATGCCGCCACCCGCCCTTGCCCACGGCCATTTCCCTGCCGTCGGCACCGATCACCGTCACCGGCGCCTTGCCGTTCGCCGCAACAATACGGCCAAAGGGGGCCAGCGCCAGCCCCAATTCATCGGACAGATCCCGGAGCGCTGCCGCCGCCTGGTCGGGAACGGTGAACAGCAATTCGTAATCATCGCCTCCCGCCAGGACCGAGGCAAGCAGGGACTGGTCCCGAGCCAAGGCCGCCCTCGCCGCCTCCGACAACGGCAGGTCGGAGACATGAATGACAGCCCCCACACCCGAAGCGCGGCAAATATGGCCCAAATCCTGAACAAGCCCGTCCGAGACATCCATGCCGGCATGGGCCAGTCCGACCAGCCGTGGCCCCAGCGTCACGCGCGGCGACGGCAGCCGGTAACGATTGGCCAAAAAGTCAGAATGCCCGGCGGACAGGCCCGTCAGTTCACCTTGCAGAACCTTCAGCCCCAGGGCCGAATCCCCCAGGCTTCCCGATAGCCAGATCTGGTCGCCGGCCTTGGCCCCGGATCGCAGCAGCCCCCTGCCCGCCGCGATTCGCCCGAGCGCGGTCAGGGTCAGGGTCAGCGGCCCGGGAGTGGAGACGGTATCGCCGCCGATGAGCGCGATGCCGAAGGCGGCCACGTCCTCGGCCAGACCTTGCCCGAACCGTCGCAGCCAGTCTTGGCCCACCCCTTGCGGGAAGGCCGCTGCCAGCATGATCAGCCGGGGCTCCGCCCCCTTGGCGGCCAGATCGGAGAGGTTGACCCGGATCAGTTTGCGCGCCACCAGATCGGGCGGATCGTCGGGCAGGAAGTGCACCCCCGCCACCATGGCATCCATGGTGGCGACGGTATCGAAGCCCGGTTCGGCAGGAATGAAGGCGGCATCGTCGGTCAGGCCGAGGGCGCCGGGAAAGCCCGCGGCCAGCGGGGCGAATAACTGGGCGATCAGGCCGAACTCGTCGGGCGCGTTATCGCCGGCACTCATGGCTCATTCCCCCTTGCCCATCTCCCCGGATCGCAGGGACTGGGCGAGACGGTCCAGAACGGCGTTGACCAGACCCGGTTCAGGACCGGAATAGAAGGCATGGGCCACATCGACCCATTCCGAGATACAGACGCGGGCCGGCGTCTGTGGCCGCGCCGACAATTCCCAAGCCCCGGACCGCAGAATGGCGCGCAGAATCGCCTCCAGACGATCCACCGTCCATTCGCCACTCAGTGACTGCCCCACTTGAAGGTCGATGGCCTCGAGTCCGGCGCTGACGCCGCGTACCACTTGGCCCAGCAATGAGGTGTCGGGATCGGCCATGCGGCCCCGAGGCTCCTCGCTGCGCCGGTCCTTGGCATCCTTGAGGGCCTGCTCGGCCTCGACCCCGGTCATCTCCATCTGATAGAGAACCTGGACAGCGGCGAGACGGGCGGCGCTACGCTTGGCAACCGAGGGATTCGCACTCATCGGGCCAATCCCAGTTCACGCTTGACCGCCATCATGCGCAGACAGGCGCGAGCCGCCTGACCGCCGAGATTCTTGCGCGCCGGGTCCGAGCGGGCCAGGGCCTGGGCTTCGTTGTGAACGGTGAGCACACCGTTGCCCAGCGCCAGATCATAGGCCATGGACAGGTCGGCGATGCCGCGCATGCATTCGCTGCCCACATGGTGGTAGTGGTCGCTTTCGCCGCGGATGGCGCAGCCCAGGGTGACGAAGCCGTCGTAGCGGGCCTTGTCGTTGCCCTGTTCGGCGGCGGTCAGAACCAGCTTCAACGCGGCCGGCAATTCGTAGATGCCGGGAACGACCAGCAGATCATAGGCGGTCCCGGCCTTGTCCAATTCGGCACGGGCGCCGGCCAACAGGCCGTCGGCGATATGGTCGTAGAAGCGGGCCTCGATAATGAGAACCTTCGCCATGGATTGGATCTCCTTTGTCGCGCCCTTCCATCCTCGGGCGCTTCGCTTGGCTTTACGCGCAGTCCGGCGCGGCGGGCCTTGACCTGATCGTCCTGCCATCGGCCTGATGAATTCAGTTCGATGGCTCGTCGAAACACTCAGCCGACTGGAATCGACCGCTGTTCCACCACCTTCATTCCGTAGCCTTCGAGGCCGACGATGGAGCGCTTGGTGTTGGACAGCAAAATCATTTCATGGATGCCCAAATCCAGCAGGATCTGGGCGCCGACGCCGTAATCACGAAGCGCCGGAGCCGCCGGACGGCGCTCCAGATGGGCACGGACCATGTCGGACAGACTGGTGGGGCGCGGCTCACGGATCAGAACGACCGCGCCGCTGCCATGCTCGGCAATCATTTCCATGGCGGAATGGAGCTCTCCGGCCTTGCCAGAGCCCTGGTCGCCCAGCACGTCGTCGAGCACGTTGACGGCGTGGACGCGGACCATCACCGGCCCTTCGGCCTTCAGGTCGCCCTTGACCAGGGCGATATGCTCGGCATAGGCGACGGTATTGACGTAAACCATCATCGTCCAGTCGCCGCCCCACTTGGAATGGAACGGAACCTCGACCTCACGCGCCACGATCTTGTCGTTACGGCGACGATAGGCGATCAGGTCGGCGATGGTGGCGATCTTGAGGCCGTGATGCTGGGCGAAGGTCACCAGATCGGGCATGCGGGCCATGGTGCCGTCATCGTTCATGATCTCGCAGATCACCCCAGAAGGGTTCAGTCCGGCCAGACGCGAGATGTCCACCGCGGCCTCGGTATGGCCGGCGCGCACCAGCACGCCGCCATCCCGGGCCATCAGCGGGAAAACGTGGCCTGGGGTGACGATGTCATAGCGGGTCTTGTCGGTATCGATGGCCACCTGCACGGTGCGCGCCCGGTCGGCGGCGGAAATGCCGGTCGTGACACCCTCGCGGGCCTCGATGGAGACGGTGAAGGCGGTTTCCATGCGGGTACCGTTGTCGCTGCTCATGGGCTTGAGGCCCAAATGCTCGCAACGGCCCCTGGTCAGGGACAGGCAGATCAGCCCGCGTCCGAAACGGGCCATGAAATTGACGGCATCGGCATTGGCCATCTGGGCGGGAATGACCAGATCGCCCTCATTCTCGCGATCCTCGTCGTCCACCAGGATGAACATGCGGCCCTGGCGGGCTTCCTCGATGATGTCTTCAATGGACGACAGATACGGCTGATATTCGGACACGATGGCGCTAATCCCTTTGCAACAGCCGCGCAACATAGCGCGCCAGCATGTCGATTTCCATATTCACCTCGCTGCCGGGGCGATAGAGGCCGAAGGTGGTCACCGACTGGGTATGGGGAATGATGTTGACCCCGAAGCGCCGTCCATCAACCTCATTGACGGTCAGGGAGACGCCGTCAAGCGCCACGGACCCCTTGGGAGCGACGAAACAGGCCAGTTCGGCCGGGGTTTCGAGCGTAAAGCGCAGCGATTCGTTCTCCGGGCGAATGTCCACCACCCGAGCCACGCCGTCCACATGGCCCGAAACGATGTGGCCGCCCAACTCGTCACCGACCTTCAGCGCCCGCTCCAGATTGACTTTGGAGCCCTCGACCCAGCTGCCCAGGGTGGTCTTTGACAAGGTTTCCGCCGAGGCCTCGACCGCGTGCCAGTCCGGCCCGACCTCGATGATGGTCAGGCAGACACCGTTATGGGCGATGGACGCCCCAATGGCGATGGAAGCAGTGTCGTAACCACTGGCGATCTCGAAGCGGGCTTCGCGCCCCGCGCCGCGAACGATACGGCGCACTTCGCCGAGATCGGTGACGATGCCGGTGAACATGGGCAACCTCATTGTCTAGAGTCGGATATAGGTTTCCATCAGGTCATCGCCGACCGGCCGCACCTCGATCCGTTCGAAACGAGGCGTCTGGGCCAGATGGTCGATGCCAAAGGAGACGGCGGCGGGCAGACCGTCGCCGCCGATCATCCTGGGGGCCCGGAACCACACCAGGCGATCCACCAGACCGGCGCGCAGCAGGGCCGCGGAGAGATGCGCACCACCCTCCACCAGAATGCGGGTAACGCCGCTTTCAGCCAGGGCCTCCAAGGCCAGGGCGAGATCAATGGCGCCATCGGCGCCGGCCGCCACCTCGACCACATCGACACCGGCCTCGGCGAAGGCTTCAAGCCGCGAGGAATTACCGCCCTCCAGGGTCAGCAACCAGGTGGGGACGTCGTTGGCGCTGGCCACCAGACGGCTGGTGAGCGGCAGTCGCAAACGTCCATCGACCACCACTCGAACCGGCGATCGCTCCACCAATCCAGGCAGGCGGCAGGTCAGATCGGGATCGTCATGAAGCGCGGTCCCACTGCCCACCATGATGGCGTCGGTCTCGGCCCGCAGCAGATGACTGACGGAACGCGCTTCGTCACCGGTGATCCAGCGGCTTTCGCCGGAATGGGTGGCAATGCGGCCGTCCAAGGTACTGGCCAGTTTCAGGGTGACCAGGGGACGGCCCGAGGTGATGCGCTGAAAGAAGCCGGCGTTGAGCTCGGCGGCCTCCTTGTGCAAGATTCCCTCGGTCACCGGAATGCCGGCGCGGCGCAGGCGCTCGACACCCTTTCCCGCCACGCGGGGATCGGGATCCTGAACCGCCACCACCACCCGCGATACCCCCGCATTGACCAGGGCATCGGCGCAAGGCGGGGTCTTGCCGTGATGGGCGCAGGGCTCGAGGGTCACGTATATGGTGGCGCCATTGGCCGCCTTGCCGGCCATGGCCAGGGCCTCGGTCTCGGCATGAGGGCGTCCGCCCGGCTGGGTCCAGCCCCTGCCGACCACTCTGCCGTCCTTGACGATGACGCAGCCCACGGCCGGATTGGGCCAGACATTGCCGAGGCCGCGCCGGGCCAGAGCCAGGGCCGCACGCATGTGGCCCTGGTCGATATCGGCTTGCGGGCGCTCAGTCGTGGCGGCTGACAACCATCTTCCCCAGGAAGTCCTCGAAGTCCTTGGCTTCGCGGAAATTGCGGTAGACCGAGGCGTAGCGGACGTAGGCGACCTTGTCGAGGTCCATCAGCACCTCCATCACCAGTTCACCGATGAACTTGGACGGCACCTCGTTCTCACCCATGCTTTCCAGGCGGCGATGGATGCCGTTGACGATGCGCTCGATCTGCTCGTCGTCCACCGGCCGCTTCCTGAGGGAAATGCGCAGCGACTTCAGAACCTTGTCGCGGTCGAAGGGCGAACGCGAACCATCCTTCTTGATCACCACCAGATCGCGGATCTGAACCCGCTCGAAAGTGGTGAAACGGGAACCGCATTCCGGGCATGAACGGCGCCGGCGAATGGCCGAGTTATCCTCGGTCGGGCGCGAATCCTTCACCTGGGTATCGTCGTGACCGCAAAACGGACACCGCATGGTCTTTCCCCCCGGGAAACCGGCGGAGGCACTCCCTGCCCCCGCCTTTGTTCAAACTATCCCAGCAACAACCCTATTGATAGATCGGGAAGCGCCGGCAAAGCTCAGCCACCTCGGCGCGGGCACGCGCTTCGGCTTGAGAATTATTTTCGGGATTGGCGGCCAGACCGTCGAGCACGTCGCCGATCAACTCACCCACCTTCTTGAATTCCTCGACACCGAAGCCGCGCGTGGTCGCCGCCGGAGTGCCCAGGCGGACCCCCGAGGTGATGGTGGGCTTTTCGGGGTCGAAGGGAATGCCGTTCTTGTTGCAGGTCATCCCCGCATGCTCGAGGCTGGCCTCGGCAGCCTTGCCGGTCAGCTTCTTGGGCCGCAGATCCACCAGCATCAGGTGGGAATCGGTGCCGCCCGAAACGATGTCCAGGCCGCGCCGGACCAGGGTGTCGGCCAGGGCGCGGGCATTGTCCACGACCTGCTGGGCATAGAGCTTGAACTCGGGACGCAGCGCCTCGCCGAAGGCCACGGCCTTGCCGGCGATGACATGCATTAGCGGGCCACCCTGGATGCCGGGGAAGATGGCCGAGTTGATCTTCTTGCCGATATCGGCATCGTTGGACAGGATCATGCCGCCGCGCGGGCCGCGCAGGGTCTTGTGGGTGGTGGTGGTGACCACATGAGCGTGGGGCAGCGGATTGGGATAGACGCCGCCGGCCACCAAGCCCGCGAAATGGGCCATGTCCACCATGAAGAAGGCCCCGACCTCATCGGCAATCTTGCGGAAGCGGGCGAAATCGATGGTGCGCGGATAGGCCGAACCGCCGGCGATGATCAGCTTGGGCTTATGGGTCCGGGCCAATTCCTCGACCTCGGCGAAGTCGATCTGGGAATCCTGCTGGCGGACGCCGTACTGCACCGCCTTGAACCACTTGCCAGACTGGTTGGGAGCGGCGCCATGGGTCAGATGGCCGCCGGCCGCCAGGCTCATGCCCATGATGGTGTCGCCGGGCTGGACCAGGGCCATGAACACGCCTTGGTTGGCCTGGGAGCCGGAACTGGGCTGGACGTTGGCGTAGGTGCAGCCGAAGATCTTGCAGGCGCGCTCGATGGCGAGGCTTTCGGCGATGTCGACGAATTCGCAGCCGCCGTAATAGCGCTTGCCGGGATAGCCTTCGGCGTATTTGTTGGTCAACACCGACCCCTGGGCCTCCAGCACGGCGCGCGAGACGATGTTCTCGGACGCGATCAGTTCGATCTGATCCTGCTGACGCTTCAGTTCCTTGGTGATGGAAGCGAAAACGTCAGGATCGCGCTCGGCGAGTGAGGTGCGAAAGAAGGCGTCGGTGGCTGCGCTGGACATGGTTTCTCTCTCGGATAATCGGGTCTAGTGGGTATTGGACAGCTTGGAGACGCGCCGCGCGTGACGGCCGCCCTCGAAGTCGGTCTCCAGAAAAATCTTCAGGCAATCACGAGCCACTTCCGATCCGATGGTGCGCCCCCCCATGACCAGAACGTTGGCGTCATTATGCTGACGGGACATGCGGGCTCCGAAAGCATCGTGCACCAGAGCGGCGCGGACGTGATCGAAACGGTTGGCGGCGATGGAGATGCCGATTCCGGTTCCGCACAACAAGATGCCGCGCTCGGCCCTGCCGGATTTCAACGCATCGGCCAGCGTCACCGCGAAGTCGGGATAATCCACCGACTCGGGGCCGTTGGTGCCCAGATCAAGCACTTTCCACCCGAAGCCAGCCAAATCCTGGATCAGAATTTGTTTGAGCTCGATCCCGCCATGATCACAGGCGACGGCAATGGTTTTCGCACTCATGGATCACTTTTCCCGACGATCAGTTTCAAGAGGGCTAGATACCATATGTCGGAACGTCTTGCCAATGCGCCACAAGCTCATGGGCCATGCCGGATCAGGTTTGCATACCGCCACCCACATTGGCGCCAGCCCTGATGTCGCAATCACTTCATCAGTAGAACTGGAGATGGCGACACAGACCATTGGCGTAAACCCCTACCCATAGGGCTGATGATTATTGCAGTTGCTACGCCCGACAAGAACTCATTATTCAATAGATTCAATTTCCAATTGACAGAGAAGTGCTCTCATGCGTTCATTGATTCAATTCACTCAACAAACCGTGGCCGGACAGTCAGATGAGCGATATCAACTCGGAAAAGACCAATCGTGACGACCTTCTGCGCATGGCCGTCGATGTAGTTGCCGCCTATGTCAGCAAGAACCCGGTCCCCGCCGGTCAGTTGCCTGAACTGATCAACACCGTCTACGGCTCCCTTTCTTCCCTGGAAGGCAGTCAGCCGGAAACAAAGTCCGAAGTGCCAAAGCCCGCCATTGCGATCAAACGCTCGGTGACGCCCGACTACATCATCTGTCTCGAAGATGGCAAGAAGCTGAAGATGCTCAAACGGCATCTTCGCACCACCTACAACATGACCCCCGACGAATACCGGGCCAAATGGGGATTGCCGCCCGATTACCCCATGGTCGCTCCCAATTATGCCGCTCAGCGGTCCGACTTCGCCAAGAAGATCGGATTGGGCCGCAAGGCCGGCGAAACCGCGGAGAAGACACCGGTACGGCGCGGCCGCCGCTAGCGCTCCCGCCTCATACGAAACCGAACCGGCGCCATGATGATCATGGCGCCGGTTTTGTTTGCGAACCTTGACGATTATTCGGCGATGACGATTTCCATGCCGTCGCGGGCGACGGTGGCACCATCCCAAGCGGCCTTGGCTTCAGCCTCGATCCCGGCCATGACGTCGTCGGTATGCTCGGGGTCGTGATGAAAGATGGCCAAACGCTTGGCCCCGGCCATGCGAGCCAGGCGCACGCCTTCCTGCCAGGTGGAATGCCCCCAACCCACCTTGGTCGGAAATTCATCGTCAGTATAAGTGCAGTCGTAAATGGCCAGATCCGTATCCTTCATCAGCGCCAATACGTTGGTATCGGGCTGACCAGGGGTGTGCTCGGTATCGGTGATGTAGGCGACGGCGTGGCCGCCATGCTCGATGCGATAGCCGCAGGCCCCGTTGGGATGGCGAAGCGCAACGGTGCGGACGGTAACGCCCTCATAGGGGCAAAAGACGCTGCCCACCTCGAAATCCTCGTATGACACAATGCCGCGCATGGCCGCCAGAGGTACGGGAAAGTTTGGCGTCTCCATCTGCCCGGTCAGCACATGCTCGATGCCGCGCGGGCTCCCCTCTTGGCGGCCACCATGAATTTCCAGCTTGAAAGCGGGATTGAAGGCCGGAGCAAAGAACGGAAAGCCGTTGATGTGGTCCCAATGGGTATGGGTAAAGAACAGATGAGCCTGTCCGATGCCCCGACGAATGAGATCGCGCCCCAGTGAGCGAATTCCCGTACCCGCGTCAAAGATAATGGTGCCGGCTTCGGTCGCAACCGAAATACATGAGGTATTGCCGCCATAGACCACATGGTCGGGCGAAGGACAGGCGATGCTTCCGCGCACCCCCCAAAACTTCACCGTATACGTCATGCCCTCACTCCCCACGCATCCCCAAGGCCAAACATTAACGATCCGATGACCAAGCTCGTATGTATTTGGTCACACAGATGGAAAAAATTTAGTAAGAATGTTGGTTAATTTGTAACACTACATCCAATGGCTAGGCCGGGTAGATCCGCGGCCCGCCCGCCATTGACGGCAATTTCCACCATGTGGCTGGAATTCTCATACCAGAACGCCGTTCCCGAAGGCACTTCCGAGAAGGTATTGGCCCGTCTCAGACTTTGCCCGGCGGCAAACAGGGTGTCTCGCCCCTCCATGAGACTGGCCGGCAGACCGGTCCAGGCATTGCCGTAATGATCGAAATAAATGATCTCGGCGAGATGATCCGGCCAATCAGGCCGTCTTGGCACCGCAATGGGCTCACAGCCAGCCTCTTCCGGGGACAGGCCGGCGGCAAGCCGCGCCGCAACCGGAGCAAACAGGTCGCGGCCATGAAAGCTGGACGACAGGTGCTGCGGCCGCCATGTGATCTCCCAGGCCCTGGAAAGCGTGCTCCGCCTGATGATCGGCTCGAACAATCCGTTGTCAGGCCCCACCAGCAGCAATCCGTCCGCTTCCACCACAACGGCCCGACGGTCACCGCCGACTCCGGGATCGACCACCGCCACAACCACCGCCGGACGGGGGATGGTCGGTGCCAGGGCTGCCAGCAGATAAGCGGACGCCCTGACATCGAAACGGGGAGCATCGGCCAATAGATTGATCACCGGCTCGACGGGCAAAACATGGCGGATGACCATTTCCATCTGCCCGAGATAAGGCCCCTGCGCCCCGAAATCGGTGAATAGAATGACCATCCTCTACTCCATGAGCATCAGCCCGGCCGGCCGTCGGCTCGCGGTTGCGTGCAGATGGGCCAGTAGACGATCACATACAACACCCAGCCCAGGGCCCAGGCAAGGCCGCCGGCCATTGTCAGTTCG
This sequence comes from Magnetospirillum sp., assembly GCA_016195125.1. Taxonomy (GTDB): domain Bacteria; phylum Pseudomonadota; class Alphaproteobacteria; order Rhodospirillales; family Magnetospirillaceae; genus Phaeospirillum. The sequence goes on along the minus strand of JACQAD010000251.1, from coordinate 1,353 downwards.
ACCATATGATCGGCCGCCAGGGGCGCCACAACCCGCAGCAACGCTCCGAGTGAAATCAGGCCATAGGCCCAGACGATGACCCGAGACAAGACCAGCGGCCGACCGGCATGCCCCAACGCCGCACGGCTCATCACGGCGATGACCATGGTGGCGATGGACCCCGCAGTCAGGGCGTGCAGCGCCGCCGACGGAGGCAAGGCGTTCAGGAAGGAGGACAGTCCGAGCAGGGCGAAGCCCAGAACCATCCAGCCATAGCCCACATGCAGGATCACCAGAATCGGATTGCTCACGGTCTTGAGGCCATGCCAGCCCGCCAGACGGTAACCATGGATGGCCGCCGTCGCCAGCATCACCACACCGCAAATCGTCGTCGACGGAGTCAGTAATTGTGTGATGGCCGCCAGGGCGACACTGGCCCCCGCTCCCCCCTTCTCGACCCTTGAGCCCGGTGAGGCGGCCGGTCAGGGCCTCCAAATGGACACAAAGATCGGCGAGCCACAAAATTCCAAGGATCGGCAGGAAGACGATATTGCGCCACTTCCCGGCCTCAATGAGCGGCTTGGACAGCAAGACGGCCAGAACGGGAAGATAAGCCAGGTCCACCACCGCCACCACGATCGGCGACAATACGCCCGCCAAGGCGCAAGCCAGACGCCCGGCCAGCCAGATGCAGAACAGCAGCATCAGCGGTCGGCCGGAAACGTGATGGGAATTGGTCCAGTTGGGAACCGCCGTCAGCAGAAAGCCGCCCACGGCGGCGCCGGCAAAGCCAAAAACCATGGCCTGGGCGTGCCAGACCACCGGATTCCATGTCCCGCCAAGAGGAAGCACTCCCAGGAAAACCAGCAACCACAACGGCAGCAGCAAGGCGGCCTGGATTGCCGCGAAGAGAAAGAATGGACGGAACCCGGCAGCAAAGAAGACCGGACCTTGGGAGCCCTGATAGACCGGCTCCTGCAACGGAATAGTGGCCATGGAAACGCACCCTCAAGAAAACGACCCGGTGACCATGCCCCTTGTACCGGAATCGAACCTTGAGGGGCGTCAAGCCTACATGGCGCGCACTTCTCCCAGGAAGCGATCAACGCCGTTGCGCAGATTCTCCGATTCGCGGGTCAGATCCGAGGCCACACTCAGCAATTCCTGAGCGGCGACTCCCGCTTCGGACGATGCCCGGCTAATGGAAACAATATGGCTGGAGACCTCCTGCGCGCCACTGGCCGCCTCATGGACGTTGCGGGCGATTTCCTGGGTCGCGGCGCCCTGCTCTTCCACCGCGGCGGCGATGGAAGACGCGATCTCGTCCATGCGGCCGATGGTCTTGCCGATGGCCTCAATGGCGCCGACGGCGTC
>JACQAD010000250.1 GCA_016195125.1 Magnetospirillum sp. | reverse complement strand
TCGACTGGGTCTCGGGCCGCGCCGCCCGCACGCTGGCCCAACTCGACCGGCCCCAGCCCGACATGCTCGTCTGTTTCCAGATCATAGATAGATCAATCCGCCGAACAGGGCCGCCCAGCCGAACAGGGTGATCAGCAGGAACGGATCGCCGAGGGCGAGGTCGGTGGGGGCACCGGACCGCTTCTCGACAATGGTGATCTGAAGATAGCGCAACACCCCGGCCAGCACGAAGGGAACCGTCAGGTAGAGATGGCTGCTCCCCAGCCGCTCCATCACGTCCTTGTCGGCGGTGTAGATGGTGTAGCAGATGAACAGACCGGCGGTCAGGATGACCATGGCCTTGTCGACGAATTCCACCGTATAGCCGTCCAAACTGCCGCGATGGCTCTCGTCCAGCCCCCGGACCAGATCGTCGCGCCGCTTGGCCACCGCCAGGAACAAGGCCAGCAGCCAGGTGCACAGGATGATCCAGACGCTGAGCGGCACCCGGGCCAGCAATGCCCCACCCTCCAGGCGCAGGATGAAGCCGGCGGCCAGGACCATGATGTCGAGGACGGCAATATGCTTGAGCTTGAGGGAATAGGCGGTGGTCAGGCCGAAATAGAATCCGATCACCAGCCCGAAGGGCCGCGACAGGGCAAAGGCCAGCCCCAGGCCCGCCGCCGCCAGCAATGCCATCAGCCATACGGCCCCGCCGGGAGAAAGGGCGCCAGAGGCGATGGGACGGTGCCGCTTGTCGGGATGCAGGCGGTCGCTGTCGCGGTCCTTAAGGTCGTTCAGGACGTAGGTGGCGCTGGCCATCAGGCAAAAGGCCAGCATCCCCAGCAAGGTGGCCTTCAGTCGAGTGGGATCGACGGCGCTGGGGGTCATCAGAAGCGGCGCCAGAACGAAGAGATTCTTGACCCAGTGGCGCGGACGCATCACCCGGGCGATGGCGGCGACAGGGATGACCAAGGCGATTCCCTTAGGTTGATCGGATGCGAGGCGCAGCCAAGGCGTCATTGAAAACGGGTAGTCACCCCAGGACTGGAAGTCAAGGCCGGACCTGCTGATTGGTGATGGGAGTCGGTGCAGAGTCAAAAGCCCCGGAAACCGAAGTTTCCGGGGCTCCTGAATTTGGTGGGCGCGCACAGGCTCGAACTGTGGACCCGCTGATTAAGAGTCAGCTGCTCTACCAACTGAGCTACACGCCCTTAGTGGCCGCCTGGCTTGGTTTTCCCTGCGGAGGGCCGCTTTATAGGTCCATCCGCCCAAGGGTGCAAGCGGAAAGTTCGCGTTTTCCATCGACGCCTTCGAAACCCCGATACATGGCCTTTGCAAGCAGCCCGCAGGGGGGTAAAACCGAAGGCGAAAACACCACCCGTCAATGGGGGAAACGCCACGATGACCGAGAGCACCAAGTACCTGTTGTCCGAGGACCGCCTGCCCAAGGCCTGGTACAACCTGAACGCCGACCTGCCGGTTCCGGCACCACCGCCTTTGCATCCGGGTACCGGCCAGCCCATCGGCCCCGATGATCTGGCCCCCATCTTCCCCATGGCGGTGATCGCCCAGGAGGTCACCACCGAGCGCTGGATCGATATCCCCGCGCCGGTGCGCGAAATCTACCGCCTGTGGCGGCCGTCACCCCTGATCCGGGCGCGGCGCCTGGAAAGGGCGCTGGGCACGCCGGCCAAGATCTATTTCAAGTACGAGGGCGTCAGTCCGGCGGGCAGTCATAAGCCCAATACCTCGGTGCCCCAGGCCTTCTACAATCAGCAGGAAGGCATCAAGAAGCTGGCCACCGAGACCGGGGCCGGGCAGTGGGGCTCGTCCCTGGCCTTCGCCGGCTCGCTGTTCGGGATCGAGGTCCAGGTCTTCATGGTCAAGGTCTCCTATGAGCAGAAGCCCTATCGCCGGGCGCTGATGGAAACCTATGGCGCCACCTGCATCCCCAGCCCTTCGCCGCTGACCCATGCCGGCCGCGCCATCTTGGAAATTGATCCCCATTCCAACGGCTCGCTGGGCATCGCCATTTCCGAGGCGGTGGAAGTGGCGGCGTCGCGCGACGACACCAAATATGCGCTGGGCAGCGTGCTGAACCGACGAGCCCGACATCGTCATCGCCTGCACCGGCGGCGGTTCCAATTTCGCCGGTCTGGCCTTCCCCTATATCCGCGAGAAGCTGAAGGGCAGGAAGGTCCGTGTCGTCGGGGTCGAACCCGCCTCCTGCCCGACGCTGACCAAGGGCCTTTACGCCTACGATTTCGGCGATACCGGCAAGCTGACGCCGCTGGTCAAGATGCACACCCTGGGGGCCACCTTCATGCCGCCGGGCTCCCATGCCGGCGGCCTGCGCTATCACGGCATGGCGCCCATGGTCAGTCATGTGAAGGAATTGGGCCTGATGGAGGCCCGCGCCTATCATCAGACCGAATGCTTTGCCGCCGCCGTGCAGTTCGCCCGCGCCGAAGGCATCGTCCCGGCGCCGGAATCCTCGCATGCGGTCAAGGGCGCCATCGACGAGGCCCTGCGCTGCAAGGCCGAAGGCAAGTCCGAGACCATCTTGTTCAATCTGTCGGGCCACGGCCATTTCGACATGCAGGCCTATACCGACTTCTTCGCCGGCAAGCTCAAGGACAACACTTATGCTGAGGCCGATTTGCAGGCGGCCCTGGCGGAATTGCCCAAGGTGGGGTGAGGGGCGGCTATTCCGCCTTCTTCTTGCCGAAGGTGGAGAACAGGCCGCGCAAGGCGTCACCGGCCTTGAACTTCTTGGGGGCGTCCCGGTCATCCGGGGCGCCCGCCTGGCTTTTCAGGGCCTTGCCCAGGCCCTTTTCCACCAGATAGCGCTGCAGGTCGTTGACGTCGACGGCCTTGTTGGGAGAAGACAGCTTGCCCTCCAGGCGCAGGCCCAGGGCGGGAGCGTCCGGCGTCGCCAGCTTGAAGGCGAATTTGGATGAGATGGTTTCCTTGGGCAGGTCGATGGTGGCGATCCCCGTCGCGCCGCCGCCATCGGCCACCAGGGCGAGGTCGCGGCTGGCGACGATGCCGTGATCGGCGGTGAAGCTGCCGGTCAGGGAGGAAAAGCGCGAGGTTCCGCCCGATAACCCGGCCTGGACCAAGCCGAACAGGCTGCCGAGATTCTCCAGACGGCGCATCTGGGCGTCCATGGCCGCCAGATCAAAGCCGCGGACTTCGCCGTCGCTGGCCTCCAGGCGGCCGTTGCCAGCCAGGGAGGCCGCCAGGGCGGCGGGAGAGGTTCCGGCGGCGGCCAGCCGGGCCTCCGCGCTGAAGCGACCCTTGGTCAGGGCGATGCCGCCGGCGGCCAGTCGGGCCTGGGCCAGATCGGCGCCCTTCAAGGTGGCGGAAAGCGTCATGCCGTTGGGAGCAAGGCGCCCGGCGGCGGCCAGATCCCCGCCCATGACGCGGCCTCCCAGGCGGTCGAGATCGGCGATGCCTTTGGCCAGAGCGAAATGGGCCTTGGCGTCGTCCAGCCGCCAATTGCCCTGGGACAGGGATTTGGCGCCCAGCGTAATGTCGGCATCCAGGGCGCGCAGCCAGCTGAAATCAAACGGAGTCTTCGACCACGGGGATTCGGCGGTGAGAGCCGCCGGGATAATGGGCGGCGGCGGCGGGGCGGCACGGCCGAAGCGGCGGGGCGCCAGTTCGGCCTTGCGCTCGGCCGGCAGGAAGGGATCGAGGGCGATGGCATTGCCGGCCAAGGTGGCGGTCAGTTTGGGCTGTCCTCCCAGGCTCAGGCTTCCCTGGCCGGTGACCACGGCATCGCCGGCGCGGGCCTGGAGGTCGGAAAAGGCGATGGCACCGGACGCGGCGGTCAGGCGCGTCACCACCGCCAATTCCCCGCCGCCCTGGGGATGGTAGCCGGGAGAGAGCAGCCTGGCCGCCTGGGCGAAACTGGCGGCGCGCAGGGAGGCCTGTCCGTCCACCATGCCGTCCTGGACGATGCCGTCGAAACCCGCCGCCAGACCCTGGCTGGCCAAATCGGCGGAGAGTGTGGCCGGATTGGTGAGGCCGGCGGCGACGATGCCGGTGATCCTCCACTCATCCAGAATCAGCACCAGACCTTTCAGGGCCAGTTTGCTCTCGGCCAGGACCAGTTTGGACTCCAGGCGGCCCTTGCGCGGATTGTCGGCGCCGCCAAGGCCGAGCCAGGCGCGCAAGGCGGGCAGGGACTGGCTCTCGGCCTTGACCTCGCCATCGAAGCGGGGCCGGCCCTCGGGGGTGGTGAAGGCCCCGCTCAGCTTGATGGAGCCGGAGCCCGGCAGTTTGGCCGAGGCTTGGGACAGGGTGATGCGCCCGCCCTCGAGCAGGGCATTGATCTGGATATTGCGGATGGCCTCGCCCCGCCAGAGCAGACGGGTGATCCCCAAATCCAGGTTGGCGGCGAGGCCGGACGGCAATTCGAAGGGAGCGGCGGCGGCCGGCGCGGCGGAGATGACGGAAGCGGGAGGCGAAGCGGCGGTGGTGGGGATTGTCTTGGGTGCCGCAGCGGCCGGCCCGGCGGTGGCGGGCCGGGCGTCCAGGTCGAAGCTGTCGGCCCGTAAGGTGATATCCATCAGGGCCGGAGCCCCGGTCAGGCTGGCGACCAGACTGCCGGTGATGGTCGATTCGCCCAGCAGGATGCCCATATCGGCCAGGACCAGTTCCTCACGCGACAGGGTGAGATTGGCCTGGGCGCCCAAAGGAGCGTCGGGCAGGCCGGCAAGCCCGGTGGTCCGGGACGCCGAGGCCAGGGAGAGATCGAGCTTGCCCTCGAGATGGTCTTTCCCGGCCTTGCCCTCGAAGGCGGCGGTGGCGTCGGGACCGGGCAGGCGCAGCACCGCCTTGACGGGGGCGTCGCCGCCAGGAGGGGGGATCTGGCCGGTGACCTCGAAGCTGGCCGGCTGGCCGGCAAGGTGGGCGCTGCCTCGGCCGTCCAGGCGTTCCCCCGTCACGGTGATGCGGGCGGCAAGCCGGTCCATCCGGCCCACCCTTCCGCCATCGATACCGATTTCCGCCAGTTCCAGCCTGCCACCCAGCAGCGGCATCAGCCGCAGGCCCAGGCTGATACGCTCGGCGCTTCCGGCCCCCTCCACCGAGAGAGCGGCCAGGCCGATGGCGGGAGCGGGCAGCAGGCGCGCCTTGATCGGGCCGGCAATGGTGACCTTGCGGCCGAGGGCGGCGGAGGCTTCGGCCTCGATGCGCAGGCGCCAGGAATTGCCATCCAGCAAGGCGGGAATGCCAAGGGCCAGCACCAGCAGCCCCACCGCCAGCGTGGCGGCGAGGAGGGCGGGTTTGTGGGCGCGCAACCGGCTTGCCTCCATTTAGGAACAGCCCCTTACAGGATCAGCGACAGGACCAGCATCCATACCGCGAGAAGGGCCGCTCCCGCCATAACGAAGCGACGGTTCCAATCCTTGGAGACCACCTTGATGGGCACTTCCGAGAGTCTCGCCACGGTCAGCACCGCCGCCCCCACCGGAGTCGAACACACCGACAGGCCCCAGGCGCCCATCAGGCCGCTGGCCAGGACCAGGGGATGAATGCCGGTGCCCGCCAGAGTGCCCAGCGCGCTGCCCACCAGGGTGACGCTGACGAATTGCGAGATGCCGAACTGCGCCGCCACCATGACCGACCAGGCCAGCAGGATCATGATCAGTATGGGTGGAAGAGGGATCAGGGCGATAACGCGGGCGGTATCTTCGGGGGAAACGAAGGCGGCGACCACCGTCCCCAGGAACATGGCGCCACCCAGCATGGCGACCTCGTAGCGAAAGCCCGGCAGGCTGACGGTCAGACGCCGGGTGAACAGCAGCGTCGTGGTGAGCGCACGCGTCAGCGGCGGCCCCGATTGCTGGACCATCAGCCAGGCCACCGCCGCCGGCGGCACCACGATCATGGCGCCGATCACCAGACGGACATCCAGGAGAGCGGCAATGGCGACGGCGCTGACCACCACCGCCGACACCAGGCTGATCAGTTTGACGATGGGGCGGAAATCGGTCTTGTGACGATGGGGGGGCAGGCGGCGGGTATGGGGCGGGAAGTCGATGCGGTCCATGACCCAGCCCAGCAGCATCAGAATCAGTGACAGCAGCCATTGCAGCGGCAGCAATTGCCACCACGGCAATTGCGGCATCACCTGCTGGGTGACGGCGAAGGACACCGCCAGGGGCGACCACACCGTCATCATGGCGAAGCCGCGCAGGATGGCGGTCATCATGCGGCGCTTGCGGATGCCTTTGACGATTTCGTCGCCGCTGGCGGCCTTCAGGGTGTTGCCCTTGGCGATCATCACGCCCAGCAGGGGCAGGACGCCGAAATTAAGCACCAGCGAGATCAAATGGCTGCCCAGGGCGAGGGCCGCATAACGCCGGCCAGGGCGCTGACGCACCATCTGCTCGCCGCAACGGCGGATCAGGGGCGAACTCTGGGCGCTGTCGCGCAGCATTCCCAGCGACGTGAACAGGCCGACCACGAAGGACGCCTCGGCCATGCCCTTGATCAGGACACTTTCGGGATTGGGCAGGAAGGTGATGGCCGCCAGTGCGGCGAGGGTCGCGGCGACCAGCATCTTGCGCCCACCTGGGGAGGTCTGGCGCAACTCCACCAGCATGTAGACCAGCAGAGCGGCGGCTCCGGCATTGCGCGCCCATACCCAATGGAAGACGGCCCAGCAGACCGAGGCGTTGATCACCACGGCGATGGCCAAGGTGGAGATGGCGGCGCCGATACCGTTTCTGGTCATCAGGCGGCACCCCCGGCGAAGCGGGATCGTGGCGCCGGCAGAATCCTGGCCGGGCGGGCGATGTCCTTCATCAGGCCGGGGCCGTTCATCATGGCGAAGTCACCCAGGATCGTTCCCACTACCACCTTGCGGCGGCGAACGCCCCAGACGCAGACCTTTAGTCCAAGGGGGGCGGCGGCATCGCGCAAGCTGCCCAGCCCCCGCAGCAGATGGTCATCATCGGTTTTTTCGGAATTGACCAATTCCGCCAGGTCAAGGCCGACCAGGGCGCATCCCGCCTGGGCCGCCCGCGTAAGCGCGGGAGTCGATAATCCCACCCGCACCATCACGTCGCGGCACAACGGACGAAGCGCGGTGACGGCATCGCCCAGGGCGGCGCCGGTCAGATGGTCGGGCAGACCGAACAGTTCGATGACCAGCCGGCGATTGCGGATGGCTTCGGGAATATCGGCGAAGGGCGCCAGGACCGACATGCGCGCCGCCGAATCCATGGAGGCCCAGTGCAGGGGCACCAGGGCCATGGTCTCGCCGCCTTCCGCCTGGGAGGCCTTGATGCCGCGCACGGCGGCACCGGCGGTGAAGCGGTCGAGCATCAGGGCGGATTCCCCCCCTTCGGGCGGATAGGCGCGGCAACCTTCGAATGCGGTCTCGCCCGGCCGGTCCATCCGTTGGACCTGGGCCCGGTAGCCGCCGATGACCTCGCCTTCCGCCAGCCAGGTGGGGCGCCACAGCAATGACAGCGCCGCGTCGCCGGGCATGGGCGGGGTCGCATCCAGTCCGGGCTCGGTGGAGCCGGGCGATCGCTCGACGTCGTTGGTTTTCCATTTGGGATCGCCGCCGGCTTTGCCGCCGCCCTCCATCTCGGTCCAGTCCGGCCCCTTGTCCCGGCGGGCGCCGCCCTCTTGGGGAAGGGAGGAAAGGGATGGACGGGTTGGGCCGGTTTCCGCGGCAATCACCGCCCGCATCTCGGAGACGGCGGCATTGATGGCGCTAAGGTCGAGAGCGCCAGTCTCGTCCATGGCATCGGCCAGGGTAATCTCGGCCGCCAGCGCCAGGGGGCGGTCGTGGCCGGTGAATTGGCTTCCCACCAGTCTGGTGCCCAGTTCCTGGGCGATGCGAACCGCCCGCCGTCGGGCTTCGGCCGGCGGAGTGTTGCGAAAGACCAGCACGAACAGGTCGGGGCCTTTGCGGCCGTAAACGTTGCCGGCGCCCAGGTGGAGATTGATCACCCCTTCGGCGATCAGCATGACCTTGTCGGCGACACGGCTCCATTTGTCGCCGACCGCTTCGTGGAATTCCACCAGGGAAATCAGGTGCAGCTTGGTCTGGAACCGACCGTCATCCTCGGTCAGCAACCCGTCCAGGGCCATGGTGAAGCTGTCGTCCACCAGGGCTTGGGCCCGTGTCTCGGCGGGCAGGGCGATGGTCTCCTCCGCCACCGGGGCGGAGCTTCCCATCAATCGACCGAGAGCGGCCAGCGGCCGTCTCAATGCTGTCAACAGTCCTTTGCCGGACCGCTTGCTGTTCATGCCTATTCCGCCCCATTAACCTGCACGCAAGGTTGGGCGATCCGGCCCGTATACGCAAGTATGAGGAATGTCTATTTCGCGTCTGACCTGTACCGATTGGCGAGTGTGACATAGTTTTCTGCCGAAATAGGGAAGAAATCCGTGTCTGACACGCTTAATTGGCGAAGTAGCTTGGCAGGATTTCCTCCCCATAATTCTCCGGCCTTGACCCGCTTTCCGGGGGTGACCACGGCTCCGGCGGCCACCATGGCCCCGGTTTCCACCACGGCACCGTCCAGGATAATGGCGCCCATGCCGATGAAGCAGCAATCCTCGAGGGTGCAGGCGTGCAGAACCGCGCCATGGCCGATGGTGATGTCCGAGCCGATAGTGGTGCCCAGCTTGCCGCCGGTGACGTGAATGATGGTGCCGTCTTGGATATTGGTGCGCTCGCCGATGCGGATTTCGTGGACGTCGCCGCGGATGACGCAATTGAACCAGACCGAAGTCCCGGCGCCGATCACCGTATCGCCGATCACCGTGGCGGTGGGGGCGATGAATGCCGACGGGTCGATGGTGGGCAGCTTGCCCAAATAGGGAAGGATGTGTCCGCTCATGGGAGCCTCAGGGGAACATGGGTTGCTGTTGGAGTCCCAGGGTTTCGGCCAGGCCGAACATCAGGTTCATGTTCTGCAGGGCCTGGCCCGAGGCGCCCTTGACCAGATTGTCGATGACCGAGGTGATGATCACCCGGCCCGCAAGCCGGTCGTCGAAAGTATTGATCAGGCAGAAATTGGAGCCGCGCACATGCCGGGTGGCCGGCACCACGCCCTCGGGCAGGATTTTGACGAAGGCCTCGTCCGCGTAGGTCTTGGCCAGGGCGGCCCGCAGATCGGCCGCCTTGGCGTCCTTGGTGGTCCTGACATAGATGGTCGACAGCATGCCCCGGCTCATGGGCATGAGATGGGGAGTGAAGCTGACCAGAACCTTTGCTCCGGCGGCGTCGGACAGGCCCTGCTCGATCTCGGGGGCGTGGCGATGGCTGGCGATTCCATAGGGGTGGATACCCTCGGCGACCTCGGTGAACAGATTGGCTTCCTTGGCGGAACGCCCGGCGCCGGACACCCCCGACTTGGCGTCGATGATGATGTCGGCGGCCTCGATCAGCCCGGCCCGCAGCAGCGGGATCAGCGGCAATTGCACCGAGGTGGGATAGCAGCCGGGATTGGCCACCAGCCGGGCCTTGGCCACCGCGTCGCGGGCCAGTTCGGTCAGGCCGTAGACCGCCTGCTTCTGCAAATCCGGCGCCCGATGCTCATGGCCGTACCACTGGGCGTAGGTGTCCACGTCGAACAGCCGGAAATCGGCGGAAAGATCGACGATGCGCACATGGGCCGGCAGGGCGGCGATCACTTCCTGGGTGGTGCCGTGGGGCAGGCAGCAGAAAACCGCGTCGACCTTGGCGAAATCCACCTGGTCGATGGAGACCAGATCGGGCAGGACGAGGCCGGCGAAATGAGGGAAGACCGAGGCCATGGACATGCCGGCCTTGCGGTCGCCGGTCATGGCGGCGATCTTGAAGGCGGGGTGCAGCGCCAACAGGCGCACCAGCTCGGCGCCGGTATAGCCGCTGGCACCGAGGATGGCGACCTTGACTTCCTTCATGACCTCTACTCCCTGGCAATGTGGGGTGGGGACGATAGCAGCCACCCGCCACGGCGACAACCGCCAGAGCTTGACGGTTGCCATGCGGCATTGTAGATGCCTGTTCGTCCTGCATCCCGGAACACGGTGCAAATCCGTGGCGGTCCCGCCGCTGTAATCGGGGACATGGGCCACTGGGGCGAAAAGCCCCGGCCACTGGCGGCAACGCCGGGAAGGCGTGGTGCCATGGCTGATCCGAAAGCCAGAAGACCTGCCGGACATGGTTGAACGAGGGGCGAAATCCGATGGCAAAGGGTTTCGGCGAGGGCGTCCATGCGTCCTGGCCGGAAAGCCCCTATGGCATCGAAGGATCATCGCCATGACCAAGACTCAGGAAAAACCCCGCCCCACGATCATCGCCAGCCGCAAATCTTGCGATGCCGAGGGCACCGGCCTGTCCCATTACATCCTGATGGACAAGCAGGTGAAGCGGTGAACCGGATGGCCCCCCTTGGCGGGGGCCGTCTTTCCGACGGCCTCCAGCCTTTCGAGATCGGCCATGCCGATTACACCGCCCTTATCGACCCCGACACCGCCTTCTGGGCCCTGGTGCGCAAGGACGAGTTGGGCAATGTCCTGGAAGACGGCGCCCTGGAGCGGGAATGGCGGGCCAAATCCGCCGATTTCGCCCGCGAGATGGAGATGCTGCGCTTTCATCTCAAGCCTTCGGCGGTCTATTTCAATCCCACCGAACGCTGCAACCTGGATTGCTCGTACTGCTATATTCCCCGCGACATGCGCCGCTCGGGCGAGCATATGAGCCGGGACCGTCTGCTGGAGGCCATGGGGCGGCTGGAGGTGTATTTCGCCGAGACGATGCCGAAGGGTCGCCAGCCCCAGATCATCTTCCACGGCGCCGAGCCGCTGCTCAACCGCGACGCCATGTTCGAGGCCATCGACAGCTTCGGCGACCGCTTCCGCTTCGGGGTGCAGACCAATGCCACCATGCTCGATGATGTGGCCCTGGATTTCCTGACCTCGCGCGGCTGCAGCATCGGCCTGTCCCTGGACGCGCCCGTGCCCGAGGTGGCCGACCGCTCGCGCCGGCGCTGGAACGGCGACGGCGTCTTCGCCTCGACCGTGGACGCCATCAGGCGGCTGAAGGGCTATGCCGGCTTCAGCGTCATCTGCACCATGAACCGCGAGAATTTGGGGCAGCTGACCGAGATGGTGGAATTCCTCCATGCCGAGGAGGTGCCGGCCTGCATGCTCAACGTGGTCCGCTGCACCCAGCCCGGCGGCCGCGATTCCTGGGCCGAGGATCAGGTGGTGGCAAAGGCCTATCTGGCGGCCCTGGACCGCTCGCACCAGCTGTTCCGCGAGAGCGGGCGCAAGCTGGTGGTGGCCAATTTCGCCAATATCCTGATCTCCATCCTCGCCCCGACGGCACGCCGTCTGATGTGCGACATCTCGCCCTGTGGCGGCGGGCGGTCGTTCTTCGCCCTGGCGCCGGACGGCTCGTTGTTCCCCTGCTCGGAATTCATCGGCCTGCCCGCCTTCGCCGGCGGCAATCTGTTCACCGACCGGGTGGAAGACGTGCTGGAGAGCCCGGCCTTCAAGCTGGTGACGGGCCGTAAGGTCGAGGATATCGCCGCCTGTTCCTCCTGTCCGGTGCGGCATTTCTGCGGCTCGCCCTGTCCGGCCGAGGCCCATGAAGCCAATGGCGGCATGGACAAGATCGGGGCCTATTGCGGCTTCTATCTGGATCAGGCGCAATACGCCTTCCGCCTGATCGCCGACGGCATTGCCGGGGATTATCTGTGGGAAGGCTGGGACGAAGGCGCCGGCAGCGTCTTCGCCTGGGGAGGCTGAAGCAAAAAGGGCGTCCCCGAGGGGACGCCCGTCCTTTTATTGCTTGGTGGGACGCGGCATGGGTGGTTCATCCGCAGCCGGGGCCGCTGGCGCTTCCGCCGATTTCGCCGGAGCGGGCAGGGGCTTGGCCTCCACATCGGGCAGCGGCACGGCGCTTTGATTGGGCGCGGCCGGTGCGGCGATGGTGGGGGGTGGGGCGGCTGCCGGAACGGGTGCAGGAGTCGGTTTCGCGGAAATGGGAGCCGGGGCGGCGACAGCCCCGCCTTCCAGGCGCGGGATCATCCCGGACATCACATTGGTGGCCAGATTATGGGCGATGACCGCCAGCTTGGGCGGCCTGCGCTTTTGCTCGAAGCCGTGGGGCGTCGCCTTGACGCGCTTGTCGGCGCGCTCGGGCCCGAAGGATTCGTCGTCCTCGTCGGGCAGTTCGAAGCCCTTGGAAGTGGCGATCGCCTTGTCGTCACGCTGCCATTCCTTGAGGGCGCGGCTGTTGACCATGCCCAGAATGCGGCCGGTCCTGACGTCGAGGATGCGGGCACGCAATTCATAGCCGGTGGTCGATTGCGAGGAATCGGCGACCAGCACTTCCACCAGCAGGTCGGCCATGTTCTGCAGCGCCATGATCTCGACGGTCTTGGGATCGATCTCCTCGCCTCCGGCTCCCATGATGCGGGTGATGGCGGTGCGGTCCATGATTTGGGCGTCGGCCTGGAAGAAGGGGGCCAGGAAGCCGTCCTGGAATTCCCATTCCCAGGTCTCGGCCCTTGCGGCGCGCTCGGACGAATCAGCGCTGCGCCGCTGGGTTTCCACACTGCTCTGGCGACCGCCCGATTGCTTGATGGTGAGGTCGCCCTCGGTATTGTTGCGGCTCTTCTCGGCGGTGATGGTGCGCTGGTCGGAGTACCATTGGGCCAGGGTGTCGGAGAGCTGGCGGTTCCAGTAGAAGGCCAGGCGCGGCCGTCCGCCCTGGGCATAGGCGTCCCGGAAGCGGGCGATGATGTCGTCCTGGGGCTTGAACCTGTCCAGCGGCGCGGCGGCAGGGCTGGCGGCCTCGGCGTCGCGCAAGGGCGGCGCCACCTTGGCCGGGGCCACATAGGGCGGCACGGCGCCGCCGGTCTGGGCCGCCAGGGGCAGCGGCGCCAGCAGGGCGGCGGCAAGGATCAGGGGAAGGGGTCTCATCGCGTTTCCCTCATCTCGACCATGTAGTACTCGACGCTTTCGGTACCGATGGAGAGTTCCTGGTAGGTGTTGGAGGTCCGGGCCGGCAGATTGAAGCGCCGCCAGGCGCTGACCGGCTCGGAGGCCACCTTGGTCTTGTCGTAGAACTGGACCCTGGCCTCGGCGTTGAGGGGGTAATCGGTGCAGTTGATGATCTGGCTGACCACCTCGACGGTGCCGGTGGCGGTGCGGCGGGCGTTGACGGCGCGCACGAACACCTTGTTGGCGATGGTCTCGTCGGTGATGGCCACCGAATTCATCGGCAATTCCTTCAGCGGCGAGGAGCTGAAGATGCCGTCGGCGGGTACTTCCACCAGCTGGCGCTGGGCGTCGATGCCCGACATGTTGCAGACCGGCGCGGGCCCCGTGGAGGAGCAGGCGCTCAGCAGGAGCAGGCCGAGCGTGGCGGCGGTGCCGGCCGTAAGGAATCGTCTCATGGTCCTCACTCCTTTTTATCCGTGTGAGCGGAGGGTTTATCCGTGTGAGTGGAAGGGGCGGCCGGAAGAATCACCGGCCGGTACAACTCATCCAGAGGCACGCTGTAGGGCGCCCTGGGATTGGGAGGCGTGACGGTCCGCCCGTGGCTCCAGGCCAGACCGCACCGCCCCGACCGGTGAATCTCTACCTCGCGCGAGCGCAGGGGATCGCCACCGGGGGTGAAGTATTCCACCGTCAGGCGCTTGACCGAATCCGGCACGGCCAGTGTCACGGCCATGACCCGGTCGGGCAGATTGTCCCAATAGCGGGCGTCGGGCGTCGCCTCGACGGCGCTGGCGGTGATCTTGGCGGCCAGCCCGATCAGGGCCAGGGCGCCGGTGGCGATGGCGGCGTCGCGCTGGGTCTGCTTGTCGTCGCTCTTGGCGGCGACGGTTCCGGCCACCACGGCGCCGGCCAGGGCCGCGTTGCCGACGGTGTCGGCGGTGGATTTGAACTGGGCCTTGCCGTTCAGGATGGCGTCGAACTGACGTCCACCCCGGGTGGTGGCCTGAAAGTAGATATCCTCGATCTGATGGGTATCGCGGGAGTGCAGCCCGGATTCCTTGCCGGTTGCCGTCCAGCTGACCCGCACCTTCTCGGCGGAACCGCCCCGGCGAAACTTGAGCTGGGTGTTGCCGTTGTGCTCGACCGGATACTTGACCGGCCCGGTGCCGGTCTCGGCCAGGACCAGGACGGTATCGTCCTTGCCGGGCAGCGGGATCTCGGCGCGGATCTCGTGGGTTTCCCTGTAATCCTCGGCGGCCAGGGAGGCATTGCCGCCGCAATGGGCGGCCCAGCCTTCCAGATAGGTCATCAGGGCGAAGTCGGCGCGGTACTGTTCCTCCTCGGCGAAGGAATCCTGGATCATGCCGCCCTTGAAACTGGCATGAGCATTGTCGTAATCGCCCCGATGCATGTAGAGCAGGCCGCGATAGTAATAGGCCATCACCCGTTCGTGGGGTTCGCCCTTGAAGTCCTTGGCGGCTTCCTTGGTGAACAGCTGGCGGGCGGCCTTGGCAGTTTCATTGTCGCCATAGACCGCCTCGATCCCCTCCAGGGCGTCGTCCAGCAGGCTTTCGGCCAGTTCGTCGCGCCCCAGGGCAAAGCTGGCCAGGCCCAGGCGCATGTCGTTGAGCACCCGGTTGCGCGGGCCTTGGGCCAGGGCCACGTAGAAGTGACGCTTGAGCTCGTCGGGCTTGCCGTCCAGATAGGCGGCCGCCACCGACGGGAGCGGCTGGATTTCCTGCTCGCGGGCGGTGACGCAACCCGACGTCAGTCCGGCCAGCAGCACCAGGATCAGCCTTGGGGGCCTCGCGGCCATGGGAATAATCCTAGCGATAAATGACGTCGTCCTGGCCGGCCTTGGCGAATTCGTAGATGCCGCTCCAGACGATTTCCGAGGTTTCCAGATCGACCATCTCGAAGATGATCTGGCTGTAGCGCTGGGCCTGGCCGGTCTTGGGGTCGCGGGCATCCAGCGAGGTGATGCGGCCGCCCAGGCGATAATCACCGCCCTTCTGGGCGCGGGCGGCGGGCAGGGTGGCCTTGTCGACGGTCCCCTGGCGCTTGAGATCGCGTTCCTTTTGCACCATGTCGGCATAATTGCGCCCCACGAACTGCATCCGGCCGGCGGCGGCGCGGTTGAGGCCGACCCGCAGGCGGTCGGTGATGGAGTTCTTGTTCAGGCGCGACGAGCTTTCGTTATAAAAGTATTCGGCGTCGATGATGACGTTGGGCGGCACCTGGGCGTTGGCCAGACGCGGCTGCGCCAGCATGTCGCGCAGCATCTGGTCGGTCATGCCGATGATGTCCTGGGATTCGATGCCCACACCCTTCACCGGCCCCATGGAGCCGGGGTCGATGTAGGTGGTGGGGCTGCCGGCGGAATTGTCCACGCGTTGACAGGCAGCCAGGGACAGACCGGCGGCGATGACGGAAGCAAGAGCGGGCAGGCGGCGCATGGAGACGGTCCTTAAGTCGGGGCGGTTGGGTCCGGGCATCAGAATCGCCCGGAATTAGGGCGATGATATGGCATTCATGGCCAGGACGCATCCTGCTTCCGCAATCCATCGCGAGCGGGTAGAGTGGCCCATTGTTCGGGCGCGGATCGGTCTATGGGGTTGCAGTGACGGAAATGATGTTTGCACTGCTGGTCGAGGACAGTCCCACCCAGGCATTGCTGACTCTGGCCGAACTGGAGCGCGTGCCCAACGTCAAGGTCGAGCATGCCGTCTCGCTGGCCGAAGCGCTGGAATACATTCAGCGTCAGCACTTCGATGTGGTCTTCCTGGACCTGACCCTGCCCGATTCCGTCGGTGACGAGACCGTGAAGCGCTTTTGCGGCGCGGCGCCGGAATTGGCGGTGGTGGTTCTCACCAATCACGATGACGATGCCCAGGCGCTGAACGCGCTGGAGCAGGGGGCGCAGGATTATCTGCTGAAGGCCAGCATTGATGCCGCCTCGCTGTCGCGGTCGTTCCGCTATGCCGTTCACCGCAAGCGTGCCGAGATCCTGGTGCGCGAAGCCCGTGACGCCGCGCTGGAGGCCAACCGCCAGCTGGAGCGCCGTATCCGCCAGATCGACTGCCTGTATGGCGTCTCGCGCATTCTTGAATCTCCCGAACTGCCGGTTCAGGTGGCCATGGAGCAGGTGGTGGCCCTGGCTCCCGCCGCCTGGCTCAAGTCCGAGACCATCGGCGTTCGTCTCACTTGCATGACCGGCCTGCTGCCCGGCGGATTGGTGCAGACGCCCAATTTCATCGAGACCGCCTACCGGCTTGAGGCGCAGGTCTTCGCCGGCAGCCGTCCCGCCGGCCGGATCGAGATCTGCTGGGCCGAGCATCCGCCCGTCGAGGGCCATGAGGCCTTCTCCACTTCCGAGCGGGAACTGGTGCGCGAGATTGCCCGCCGGGTGGGGCTGGCGCTGGAGCGGGCCTGTGTCCAGAAGGAATTGGTGCAGCTGGCCACCACCGACTTCCTGACCGAAGCCTGCAACCGCCGCCAGTACATGACCCTGTCCGTGGCCGAGATCCAGCGTGCCACCCGCTACGCAAGGCCGGTCGCCATCATCATGGTCGATATCGATCACTTCAAGGTCATCAACGACGAGCGCGGCCACGCCGCCGGTGACGAGGCCCTGAAAGCCTTCGTGGTCATGGCCCGGGATCTGTTGCGCGATCAGGACATCGTCGGGCGCATGGGGGGCGAGGAATTCGCCATCACCCTGCCGGAAACCGCCCTGGACGCGGCTCTGATCGTGGCTGAGCGGTTACGGATCCGGCTGGCCGGGCTGCAGGTGCCGGTGGCCAGCGGCGAGCCGATCAAGATGAGTGCCAGTTTCGGCGTGGCCGAATGGAAGGGGGGCGCCACCGAGGGGCTGGAGGCCTGCCTTGGTCGCGCCGACGCCGCGCTGTATCGTGCCAAGGCCCTGGGACGCAATCGGGTGGAAGTGGCGGCCGAGTAGCCGGTCTCAGGCGAAATGGACGCCGTTGCCGCCCTGGCGCTTGATCACATACATGGCGGCATCGGCCAGACGCAGCATCTCGGCGGGCGATTCGGTGTCGTCGGGACTGACGGCGATGCCGATGGAACAGGTGAGCGGCCCCGGAAGATCACTCTCGGCCGCCGCCTTGGCGGCAATGGTCTCGCGAACCACGCCGCACAGGCGCTCCAGGCTGCGCTTGTCGCGGATATTCTTCAAGATGGCCACGAATTCGTCGCCTCCGGCCCGTGCCACGGTGTCGCTGGCCCGCATGGAGCAGACCAACCCATTGGCGGCGGCGCGGATATAGCGGTCACCCGCTTCGTGGCCCATGGAATCGTTGACGTGCTTCAGGCGGTCGAGATCGACGACCATCACCGCGTACTTCTCGTTATGGCGGGTAGAGAAACGGTGAACTTCGTCCAGGCGGTCGAAGAACAGATGGCGGTTGGCCAATCCGGTCAGCGGGTCGTACAAGGCCCGCTGGCGCAGGCGCAATTCCTTGTACTTGCGGTAGATGGCGTATTGGATGGCCCGGTGCAGGTCGCTTTCGCCGAAGCGGCCCTTGACCACGTAATCGTCGGCGCCGTGGCGAAGCGCCTCCAGCATGAATTCGCGGTCGTCGAAGGCGCTGATAACGATGATCGGGGTCTCGATGATGCCGAAATCGATGCGGCTGAGCACATCCTTGGCATTGCCGTCCTTGACCAGATAAT
>JACQAD010000253.1 GCA_016195125.1 Magnetospirillum sp. | reverse complement strand
GCCCCCATGGCCTCGTACCAGTACGTCTACGTCATGAAGAACCTGACCAAGGCCTATCCCGGCGGGAAGGAAATCATGAAGGGGCTGACCCTCAGCTTCCTGCCCGGCGCCAAGATCGGCGTGCTGGGCGTCAACGGCGCCGGTAAGTCGACCCTGCTGAAGATCATGGCCGGCATCGACAAGGAATATGGCGGCGAGGCCTGGGCGGCCGAGGGCGTCAAGATCGGCTATCTGTCCCAGGAGCCCCATCTCGACCCCTCCAAGGACGTCATGGGCAACGTCATGGAAGCGGTGGCCGAGACCAAGGCCCTGCTCGACCGTTTCGAGGAAGTCTCGGCCAAGTTCGCCGAGGAGATGACCGAAGACGAGATGAACGCCACCATCGCCGAACAGGGCGAGTTGCAGGAAAAGATCGATCACCTCAACGCCTGGGATCTGACCCGGACCATCGAGATCGCCATGGACGCGCTGCGCTGCCCGCCCAGCGATGCCGACGTCACCACCCTGTCGGGCGGCGAGCGCCGCCGCGTCGCCCTGTGCCGTCTGCTGCTGTCCCATCCCGACATGCTGCTGCTGGACGAACCCACCAACCATCTGGACGCCGAATCCGTGGCCTGGCTGGAGCGCTTCCTGGAGGATTACAGCGGCACCGTGGTGATGATCACCCACGACCGTTACTTCCTGGACAACGTCACCGGCTGGATTCTGGAGCTGGAGCGCGGCCACGGCATCCCCTACGAGGGCAATTACACCTCGTGGCTGGAGCAGAAGGGCAAGCGCCTGGAGCAGGAAGAGCGCGAGGAGACGTCGCGCATGCGCGCCATCCGTGATGAGCTGGAATGGGTGCGGTCCTCGCCCAAGGCTCGCCAGACCAAGAGCAAGGCCCGTATCAGCGCCTTCGAGGATCTGGTCAACAAGTCGCAGGAAAAGGCCACCGGTCCCGCCGTCATCTCCATTCCGCCGGGCCCGCGCCTGGGCGGCAAGGTGATCGAGGCCGAGAACGTCTCCAAGGCCTTCGGCGACAATCTGCTTTACGAGAACCTGAACTTCCGCCTGCCGCCGGGCGGCATCGTCGGCATCATCGGCCCCAACGGCGCCGGCAAGACCACCTTGTTCCGCATGATCACCGGCGCCGAGAAGCCCGATACCGGCAGCTTCACCGTGGGCGAGACCGTGGTGCTGGGCTATGTGGACCAGAGCCGCGATTCGCTCGACCCGGAAAAGACGGTGTTCCAGGAAATCTCCGACGGCCAGGAGGAAATCGACCTGGGCCGGCGCAAGATCAATTCCCGCGCCTATGCCGGCCTGTTCAACTTCAAGGGCGCCGACCAGCAGAAGAAGGTCGGCATCTTGTCGGGCGGCGAGCGCAATCGCGTCCATCTGGCCAAGATGCTGAGCCGTCCCGCCAACGTCATTCTCCTGGACGAACCCACCAACGACCTGGACGTGGAGACGCTCTCGGCCCTGGAAGACGCCCTGGCCGAATTCCCCGGCTGCGCCGTGGTCATCAGCCACGATCGCTTCTTCCTCGACCGCATCGCCACCCATATCCTCGCCTTCGAGGGCGAGTCCCAGGTGGTCTATTTCGAAGGCAATTACCAGGATTACGAGGCCGACCGTCACCGCCGCCTGGGCACCGACGCCGACCAGCCCCACCGCATCAAGTACAAACCCCTCAAGCGCTAGGCGGCGAGGCATCATGTCCAAGCAGACGGTTATCGCCGGGGCTGCGGCCCTGCTGTTGGCGGCGGGAAGCGGGGCGTGGTTCCTGTCCGGCCACGTGCCGTCGGCGGGGACGGATGATCTGCCGGCGGTCCAGGGCGACGCCCTGGTGACCTTCGCCCGCATCCAGACCGAGCTCAATCGGGCCAGCGCCGGCAAGCCGGCCCTGCCCGAGGACGCCAATGCCGACAAGCTGGAAGCCATCGGTCAGGCGCTCAGGGAATTCCTGGCCGGCAATACGGTCAAGGCCGCCAACATGCTCGACGACATCGACGCCGAGATCGACCTGCGGGTGCCCACGGACGAACAGGTGGCCGCCGACCCGCTGCTGGCCGACAAGGAAGAATGGCTGGTCAGCTATTACGAATTGCTGCCCGACGCCCCTCAGGGCAAGGGCGTGCGGCCCGACACCTATGTCTTCATCCGCTATGCCCTGACGCTGCGCAAGGTGGATGCCCTGCTGCTGGCCGATATCCTGCCCAGTACCAAGGGCTATGATCTGGTGGCGCGGAAATCCGATGCGACGCCCCCGGTATTCGACGGCATGGCGCTGCGCTTTCCCTGCCGCATGGCCGCCACGCATCGCGCTTTGCTGGAAGAGGCCGCCCGCAGGCTGGGTCCGCTCATGGGTGGCCCGCTCACCGATTGCCCGGCGCCCAAGGGCCGCGACGAGGATTTCGCCCTGCTCGAGCGTATCGCCCGCGATCCCGCCAGCGCCCTGACCATGCCCGCCGAGGGGAACGTCGTCCTG
Organism: Magnetospirillum sp.; assembly: GCA_016195125.1. Taxonomy (GTDB): domain Bacteria; phylum Pseudomonadota; class Alphaproteobacteria; order Rhodospirillales; family Magnetospirillaceae; genus Phaeospirillum. The sequence continues at coordinate 2,938 of JACQAD010000253.1, read as the reverse complement.
CCCCGCGATCTCAAGACGCCGCTGATGAGTGCCGCCGCCAAGGGCAAGATGGCCGATATCACCAAGGCGCTGCAAGCCGGTGCCGATCCCCAGCGGGCCGATGCCCATGGGCGCACGGCGCTGCATTATCTTCTCGGCAATTCCGCCCTTTCCGGGGCGGATCGGGCTCAGGCGATCAAGCTCTTATACTGATGCCCCGACCATCCCTGCTACCCGCCCCCTTGCGGTGTGTCCGAATCACCCCCTTATCTTAAGGGTAAGGGAATCTGGTCCGCGACCAACAAGGGAGGGTGTGCATGATCGTCAAGCAAATTCTGAAGTCCAAGGCCCTGGGCGCCGGGATCATTTCCGTCACTCCCGACACCAGTGTCGGAGACGCGGCGCGTCTGCTGGCCCAGCATCGGATCGGTGCGGTTCTGGCCATGGAGGGCGGTAAGGTCGCCGGCATCCTGTCCGAGCGTGATATCGTCCGTGGTCTCGCCCAGGCCGTCGATGTGTGCCTCACCGCCAAGGTCAAGGATCTGATGACCGCCGAAGTGTTTGTCTGCCACGAGGACGACACCGTCGAGCAACTGATGGAAATCATGACCGCCAAACGGATCCGCCATCTGCCGGTCATCACCGGAAACGGGCATCGTCACCATCGGCGATGTGGTCAAGTCCCGGCTGGACGAAACCAAGATGGAAGCCGAATCGCTGCGCGATTACGTCATGGCCGGCCGCTGATCCGAGTGATGGTGCCATCCTCCCCGCCTTGGCGGGGAGGCATTCGCGCGTCCTAGGCTCAGCGCAATTCCCATACGGCAGGCGCCCCCAGGGATTGGGCAAAGCGGAAGAACGGGCATTCCCCGTCACGATCGTCAAAGCCATCCAGACGGGCGGTGGCATTGCAGCAGCGGTCCTGGGCGAAATAGCGGCAGACATTGCAGCGCAAGACAACGTGCCGGTTCGCTGAAAGTGCCGATGTCGCGAGCATGTCCGTTTTCCCTGAAGATGACGCTTCGGGTCTACCGCAGGTCAGGCCCGGCCTCAATCAGGTCATCACCTGAAAGACGCGGAAAAGCTTGTCCTCATACCATTGCGCCATCCATGCGCCATCCGGTCAGGCGGCGGCGGTGATGCCCTTCAGGATGTTCTGCAATTCCCGGCGCTGGGCCTGCCACTGGGCCTCTTCCTCCCGCTCCTTGCCGCGGATTTCGGGATGCTCCCGGACCTGGCTCAGGTAGCGCATGAGATAGGGCATATGGCTGACCCGTTCCATTTCGGTACGGCCCAAACTGGTGCTGTAGCGTTCGAGGAACGAGGTGTTGATCCGGCCGAACACCTGATGGCAGGACAGCAGCAGGAACTCGCCCCAGTGATGCGAGTATTCGTGATGCGCCCTGAGCAGGTAATCGCGCAAGGCACCTTCGCGGGCTTTTTGCTGGAAAACCCGGGGCTCCAGCTCCTGCTCATAGAGGTCGTGGCATTTTTGCCAGGCGGCATTGAGGGCGCCGGGCAGGTCGCGGATGGGATCGAACAGTGATTTGAATGTTTCGATCTCGGTATTGCCGATGCGGGCCAGATCATAGGTCGCCGGATGGCCCGGTTGCAGCATGTCGCGCAGGATTCGGGTGCTTTCCTTGACCTGGAACACCTTGCTGCCGTCGTCCTTCACCCGTTCCCGCAGCTTCAAATCGTCCCATGCCGAGCGCCAACGGGCGAAGAGGTCGTCGGCAAGAGGGGCGTCCACGTAATCCCAGAAGCTCTCGGAATCGGCGGCGGTCCAATCGAAGCGGGTGAACATCAGGCGCAATTGCCGGCTTTTCAGCATCTCGGGAACGATCAGGGCTTCGACCGCCTGTTTGAAGCGGGCGGCGAAGTCGGGCGACAGGATGAAGGCGGGCGGCAGATCGCGGCTGACCGAGGGGTTGTGCTTGTGAAAGATCACCAGCACTTCGTCGATGCGCCACATCAGGGCGGCCGAACACAATTCCTCGAAAGAGGTGTGCTCCCTTGACGGGCGGGGCAGCCGGGGCTGGCTGTAGTTCAGTCGGGCCAGCAGATGAGCCAGATTCGGCGGCAGAGTGTATTCGATATCCCCGCCCCCTGGTCCGGGCATGGGCACCGGAACGGACACGGGCGGCGGCGGCGCGGCGGCGGCCGGGATGTCCTGGGCCTTGGGCGCCAGCTTCTTGGCCAATTTGCTGTCGTCGGTCAGGATGTGCTCCAGCAGCGAGGCATTGATGAAGCCGTATAGGGCGGTGGCGATGTCGGTCCGGGTCGTATCGTCCTCGGCCACCAGGTAGCGGCGGCGCAGCAGGTGAATGCGGTCGGCGACGGCATCATGGCTGTCGCGATGGCTGTAATAACTGGGGCAGCCCATGGCCGAGAGCATGGCTTCCTCGCGGCCGAAATGCTCGGAGATCAGCCCGACCAGATCGCGCATGATCTCGGCCACTCCACCGGTATCGCCCAGGGCCAGCGCTCGCTCCATGTCATTGACCAGATCAAACAACGCCCGATGATCCTCATCCAGTTCGCGAACGCCAATGGACATGGCGTCCTGCCATTGAATGGACATCTCCCCAACCTCTCATCCGGTAAGGTCAATACCCCATACAGTTCGTATGGGCATTGAAGTAGAACAGGAACACATCATCCAAAGGTTTGTCGGGTATTCTCCCTATAACCGTCAGGACTTGTGTCGATAATGTTCTTTATCGTGCTTTTATGTAGCAACCTGCCTGGTCATTAACAATCGGGTCAATACCTGAAAAATAGTATTCGGTATAAGTACATACTTATCATACGACTTGATTACTTGTGATGTGCGGCGCCTCTTTCCCAGCGCCCATGCGGCGTGTACCTTGAGATCCGGTGCATCATGGCCAGGAGGAATTGTTGGGAACCATCTGTGTCGCCAAAAGCAAGGCCCTGCAAAGCTGGGGCGTCGATG
>JACQAD010000006.1 GCA_016195125.1 Magnetospirillum sp. | reverse complement strand
ATCGCCGAGAAGAAGCCCGATTACCTGCTGATCCTGGCGTGGAACTTCGCGCGGCCCATCATCGCCAAGACCCAATGGTTCAGCGATGCCGGCGGCAAATTCATCATCCCCATTCCCAAAGTCGAGGTCGTCTGATGGCCGAGTTCCTGCTGCAATCCGATATCGCCGAGATCTGCGAGCGCCTGGGCGACACCGCCCACGATTTCGCCGGCAAGACCGTCCTGCTCACCGGCGGACGCGGCTTTCTCGGCCGCTATTTCATGGAAATCTTCGCCTACCTGAACAAGAACGTGCTGAAGAAGCCGGTCAAGCTGGTGGCCGCCGACAATTTGATCACCGCCGGTAAGGAAGGTTCGGTCATCACCGAATATCCCCATACCGAGTTCATCAATCACGACGTGATCCAGCCCATGAAGTGGAAGGGCTCGCTCGACTACGTCATCCACGCCGCCGGCATCGCCAGCCCGTTCTATTACCGCGCCCATCCACTGGCCACCCTCGAGGTCGCCATCACCGGCACCAAGAACATGCTGCAGCTGGCCCAGGAGCATCAGGCCCGCTTCACCTTCTTCTCGTCGTCCGAGATCTACGGCGACCCCGACGCCAAGCACGTGCCCACCGCCGAGAGCTATCGCGGCAACGTGTCGTGCCAGGGCCCGCGCGCCTGCTATGACGAGTCCAAGCGGGTCGGCGAAACGCTGTGCTACATCTTCCACGGCGAGCACGGCACCGCCACCAACACCATCCGCCCGTTCAACGTCTTCGGCCCCGGCATGCAGGAGACCGATTACCGGGTGCTGCCCAACTTCGCCAACCGCATCAAGGGCGGCCATCCGCTCAACGTCTACGGTTCGGGCAACCAGACGCGGACCTTCTGCTACATCACCGATGCCATGGTCGGCTTCCTGCTGGTGATTCTGCGCGGCGTGCCGGGCGAGGCCTACAATATCGGCAATCCCAAGCCGGAAATCTCCATGGTCGAGCTGGTCAACCGCATTTCCCAGGTGATCGGCAAGCCGGTGGCCCACAACGTCATCGAATACCCGGATTCCTATCCGGCCGACGAGCCCAACCGCCGCTGCCCCGACATCCGCAAGGCCAAGCTCCAGCTCAGCTTCGAGCCCAACGTCGACCTCAACGAGGGTCTGCGGCGCTTCATGACCTGGGCCGACGGCGTCTACACGGGCGAACAGTAAGCCCCGGCGGGGCGACGGGAACCGGCGGCCATGAGACGGGTTCTGCGCCACTCCTTGCTGCTGGTCCTGTTCTGGCTGGTGGGGCTGTCGTTGGGTTATCCCAGCGTCAACCGCTACCAGCCGGGGCCGCCCGCCCTGGGTGACGCCACCTACTACGCCGAAATGGTCGAGACCGGCATCACCCAAATGCGCGACGTGGGACATTGGTTCACCGCCCTTCTGGTGGTCAATGCCGGTTTCTGCGCCGCCGCCGCCCTGGTTCTTTACATCATGGGAACGGGTGTGCTGGGCGGCACCCGCCACGGTCTGGCTGCCGCCTTTCTCTTCCTGGTGAACTTCAATACCGCCAATCTCTATCTCAGCGGCCTGGTGGATTCCGCCGAAATCTGCCTGCTCAGTCTGGTGCTGATGGCGCTGTGGCGGGGTCGGTGGGGGCTGTTGCCGCTGTTGGGACTGTTCGGCGGCGCCGCCAAGGAAACCTTTGTCGGCTTCGCCGGATTGCTGGCCGGGGGATGGTGGCTGGCCGGTCTGGCCCATCATGGCTTGCGCCCCCGCCTGATCATGGCGGTGGCGGCCATGGGGATCGGCGCCCTGGCGGTGGTCATCGCCCTGTGGTCGGGATTGTCGGGCCATCTGGTCCTGCCCGGCGGCATCGCCGAATCCTATCTGGCCGAGCGCACCCTGATTCAGCGTCTGGGCGATTTGGCGGCCTATCTGAGCAGCCGCGCCTTCTGGTATACCTTCGCCTGGCTGCTGCCCCTGGCCGCCCTGGGCGCACGATCGCTGCCGCGGGAATTCCTGTGGGCCGCAGCGGTATCCCTGGCCGGAGCCCTGTTCATGGCGGCCTGGGCCAATGCCGGCGACAATATCGGCCGACCGCTGTTCGCGGCGGCGGGGCCGATCATGGTGATTGCCGCGGCGGCGGGCCTGGCCCGCCTGACGGAGAGTGACGATGCATGATGAAGCCCGGACCGCCACGGCGGTCGAGGCCGCTCCCGAAGTCGAATACCACGGCGATGACCTTGAGGCGCTATCGACCCTCAAGCGCTATCGCCAATGGATCGTCGATGAATTCTCTCCATACCTGACCGGCAGGGTGGCCGAAATCGGGGCCGGTATCGGTAATTATTCCGAGGAATTGCTGTGCCACGCCGACCACCTGGACATGGTCGAGCCGGCGGCGCGGCCGGCTTCGCTCCTGCAGGACCGCATGGCCGATCAGGAACGGGTGCGCCTGATCCGCTCCACGGCCGAGGAATGGGCGGCCAACGCCCCTCCCGGCAGCTATGACGGCGTGGTGATGATCAACGTGCTCGAGCATATCGAGAACGATGCCGCCATGGCCGCCGAGATCTTCCGTGCCCTGATTCCGGGCGGCCATTTCCTGCTGTTCGTGCCGGCGCTGATGGCCCTGTTCAGCAAGCTCGACGCCATTCACGGCCATTACCGGCGCTACGGCCTGGAAGAACTGAAGGCCAAGGTGACCGCCGCCGGCTTCGTCGTCGAAACCGCCAAATATGTGGACGTGCTGGGCGTGCTGCCCTGGCTGGTCATCAACAAGTGGATGGGCCAGACCGAGTTCAAGCCGGGAATGATCAGCCTCTACGACCGCTTCGGCGTCCCCGCCACCAGGGCAGTGGAGAAGCTGATCCGCTTCCCCTTCGGCAAGAACGTGCTGCTGGTGGCGCGGCGGCCGTGACGACGCAGGCGACCGCCGGAGCGATGTCGCGCCTGTGGCCGCTGCTGGCCTGGGCCTGGATCGCCCTGGTCCCGGCCGCCTATATGGTCCAGTTCCGCCCCATCTTGTCGCTGCTGATGGCCAGGCTATGGCCGGGCTGATTACCGCCGCCGCCCTGGTATCGGCCTGCCTTGGCTGGGGATTGGCGCTGCTGCGCGCCCTGGGCGGAAGGGCGCTGCTTTCGCCCGCCGAGCATGCCGCCTATGCCGCCGTCCTGGGCATGGGCACCGTCGGCTGGCTGGCCTTTCCCGTCGCCCTGATCGTGGGCGCCAATGGCGGTGCGGCCGCTCTGGTGGCGGGCGGCGGCCTGCTCATGCTGGCCCTGCTGCGCCGCGACCTGCGTCCCGATCCCACCCGCCCCTCCGTTCGGGAAGGTGGCGGCATCACCCCGCTGACCTGGCTGTTGCTGGCGGCGATTCTGGCGGTGGCCGGCCTGGATCTGTCGGCGGCGCTGGTCCCGCCGGTGGACGCCGATTCCATGGCCTATCATTTCGCCCTGCCCAAGCATTTCCTGGGCACCGGGCGTATCGAGTTTATTCCCCAGGCGGTGGAAGCGGCCATTCCGCTGCTGTTCCACATGACCTACATGCTGGCCCTTTCCCTGGGAGGCGAGCCGGGACTGACCCTGTGGTGCGGCCTGTCGGCGTGGTTCCTGCCCCTGGCCGCTTTCGCCCTGGCGCGGCGTCACCTCGACCTGGATTGGTCACTGGCATTGCTGGTGGCGGTGAAGTCGCTGCCGGCGGTGGTCTATGGTTCACCCGCCGGCCAGATCGAAGTCCGCATCGCGGCCATGTTCCTGGTGGCCGCCATCCTCGCCGCCCGCTCCCTACCGCTGAACGCCGCCGGCCCCGCCGCCCTGGCCGGGCTAGCCGCCGGGTTCTGCGGCGCCGCCAAGTATTCCGGCCTGCTGGCTCCGGCGGTGTGCGGACTGATCCTGCTGGGCGGCATCGGCACCATCCGCCGCGCTCTCGCCTTCGCGGTCGCCGCCCTGCTGGCGGGAGGCCAGTGGTATGCCTGGAACGGCCTGCACACCGGCGATCCACTGTTTCCCTTGCTTTGGGGGCTGGTGCCCTATTCCGCCGAAGCCCATTGGGACGAGACCATGACCAGGGCCATGCAGGGCACCATGGCCGGCGAATTGGGCGTGCCCAAATCCCTGTTCTGGCTGCTGGCCTATCCGTTCAAGGCCACCTTCGACGGAATGCCCATCTTCGAATCATCTCGAACCGGCTTTGGACTCCTTCCGGTCCTGCTGCTGCCTTTCGCGGTGGCCGGCTGGGTCCGCCGCGGCTGCCCTCGGGGCGGCGAGCTGGGATGCCTGGGCCTCGCCTGCCTGCTGGGCTACGTCTTGTGGTTCTTTGGCGGCGCCTCGCAGCGGGTCCGTCACTTCCTACCCGAGCTGATCCCCCTGCTGCTGATCCTGATGGTGGCCGCCGCCCGGGCGGTGGAATCGAGGATGGCCCTGGCCCGGCCGCTAGCGGCAGGCATCGCCCTGGCCCTGCTGATCCAGTTGGGCGGTCAGGCGGTCTATTCCGCCTTCAACCTGCGCCATCTGTTGCATGGCGGCAGCCGCGACCAGTACCTGACCTACAACATCGCCGCCTATCCGGTGGTCCAGTGGCTGAACACCCATCTCGGCAGCCGCGACAAGGCCATGCTGGTCGAACGCGAGCTGATCTACCTCGTGGACGTGCCGGTGCATTATGCGCCTCCCAACGACGACGGGCGGATCCGCCTGCTGGAGCCGCTCCCGCCGCCCTCCCTATTCCTGGGCCAGCTGCGCGCCCAGGGCGTCACCCATGTGGTGATCTACAGCGTCACCACCGATCAGCCCGATCTGATGCATCGCCAGCGGGTCGGCCTGGACGGACGCATGGCCGATCTGGTGGATGCCGGCTGCGCCAATGTCCAGGCGGTGGTTGAATCGCCGCCGTTGCTGCAGTCGCGGACCTTGCGCATCAGCGATTCCGACGGCCTAATCAAACATTACGTGGTGGCGCTGGAGCGCGCCTGCTCCCTGGACACCACAGAGGCCTGGGGCGAAGCGCGGCGCTAGGATATAGTGCGGCGCGTCCTAACGAACGGAACCAGCAAAGCCCATGTGCGGCATTTTCGGAATCATCGCGTCCCCCCAGGCCGGCATGACCCGCGCGCTTCTGGAAGCCCAGGCGGAGCGATTGTTCCTCCTGTCCGAATCCCGGGGCAAGGAGGCGGCGGGGCTGGCCTTGCTGGCCGACAACACCATCCGCGTCCACAAGGAGGCCATCGCCGCCTCGGCCATGATGAAGGGCGCCGCCTACCGGGCGCTGTTCGCCACGTTGGCCGAAGCCGGCGGGATTGTGGCCCTGATCGGCCATTCACGCCTGGTCACCAACGGCATGCAGGCGGTTCCCGCCAACAACCAGCCGGTGATCAAGGATGGGCTGGTCGGCATCCATAACGGCATCATCGTCAATGACCGGGCGCTGTGGGCCCGGCATCCGGCCCTGGTGCGCGACACCGAGGTGGATACCGAGGTGCTGCTGGCCCTGATCGCCGAGCGCCGCCGCCAAGGCCTGACCCTGCCCCAGGCGGTGGGCGAATCCTTCGCCGAGATCGAGGGCACCGCCGCCATCGCCCTGCTGGCCGAGGATGACGGTCGATTGGTGCTGGCCACCAATAACGGCTCGCTCTATTACGCGGCTTCCGGGGGCTGCGCCTGGTTCGCCTCGGAGCGATACATCCTGGAGACGTTCCTGGCCGGGATCGGCCGCGCCGGTTGCGTGGTGACCGCCCTGGCCGCCGGGCGAGGCGCCCTGATCGACCTCGCCGGCGCCGGGATCACCGGTTTCGACCTCACTTCCCCCCCCCTGGTTCCCCAGGCTCCGGCCGTGTCGTCCGTGGCCCGCATCATCAACGACCTCGACCGCCTGGACCCGGAAAAAGCCGATCTTCGCCGCTGCACCCGCTGCATCCTGCCCGAGACCATGCCGTTCATCGCCTTCGACGCCGACGGGGTGTGCAATTACTGCCACGAGCATCCGCCCATTCGCCCCAAGGGTATCGACGCCCTGCGCGACGCGGTAGCGCCGTTCCGGCGCACCGACGGCGGCCCCGATTGCCTGGTGGCGGTCAGCGGCGGCCGTGATTCCTGCTATGGGCTGCACGTCATCAAGCAGGAACTGGGGCTGAACCCCATCGCCTACACCTACGATTGGGGCATGGTCACCGATCTGGCCCGCCGCAATCAGGCGCGGCTGTGCGGCAAGCTGGGGATCGAGCACATCCTGGTCTCCGCCGACATCGCCGCCAAGCGCGACAACGTGCGGCGCAACGTCTCGGCCTGGCTGAAGCGGCCTGAATTGGGGATGATCCCGCTGTTCATGGCCGGCGATAAGCAATACTTCCACTTCGCCGAGCTGATCCGCCGCCAGAACGGCATCGGCCTGTCGTTCCTGTGCGAGAACGCCTATGAACGGGCCCGGTTCAAATCGGGCTTTTGCGGCATCGACGAGAAGGGCGCGCGGGTCTTCAACGTCAAGGCCCGCCAGAAGCTGGCCCTGGCCGGCTATTTCGCCCGCCAATACCTGCTCAATCCCCGCTACATCAACCGCTCGCTGGTGGACAGCGCCTGGGCCTTCAAATGCTCGTATATGAGCCGCCACGACATGCATCTGCAGCTGTTCGAGTACGTGCCGTGGGAAGAGGACGAACTGGTGGGCCTGCTGCGCGACGAATACGATTGGGAGCTGGCCACCGACACTCCGTCGTCGTGGCGGATCGGC
>JACQAD010000075.1 GCA_016195125.1 Magnetospirillum sp. | reverse complement strand
AATATTTCGGCAATCATGGTGACGGCCTGCCGCCGGCCGCTTCGAGCAGGCCGAGGGCGGTACTTTGTTCCTGGATGAGATCGGCGATATGCCGCCCGAGGCCCAGACCCGTCTGCTGCGCGTGCTGCAGGAGGGCGAATACACCACCGTCGGCGGGCGAACCCCCATTCGCGCCAATGTGCGCATCATCGCCGCCACCCACCGCGACCTGACCCAATTGATCCGTCAGGGCATGTTCCGCGAGGATCTGTTTTATCGCCTCAACGTGGTTCCCATTCGTTTGCCGCCGCTGCGCGAGCGAGCCGAGGATATTCCCGAGCTGATTCGCCACTTCCTGGCCCTGGCGGGCTCCGAAGGCCTGCCATCCAAGACTATCGACGGCCAGGCCATGGACCGCCTGCGCAAGCATCGCTGGCCCGGCAACGTGCGTGAGCTGGAAAATCTGGTGCGGCGCCTGGCGGCGCTCTATTCCCAGGAAGTCATCGGTATCGAGGTCATCGAGCAGGAATTGGTGGGAGGGGCGCCGCAAGCCGATTCCATCAGTGGCGGGGTCGAGGGTGAAGGCCTGTCGGCCACGGTCGAGCGTCATCTGCGTGAATATTTCGGCAATCATGGTGACGGCCTGCCGCCGGCCGGCGTCTACGACCGCGTCCTCAGGGAAGTGGAACGGCCTCTGGTGACCATCGCTCTTGAGGCGACACGCGGCAATCAGATCAAGGCGGCCCAGCTGCTGGGCGTCAATCGCAACACGCTGCGCAAGAAGATCAAGGATCTGGATATCCAGATCAGCCGCGGCCTCAAATAGGCGAGGGGAGACCCCAATGGCGGTCGGTCGCCAGATCAGGCTTTGGGCACGCCGCGTGGATCTGGCGCGACGGCTGGCCTATGGCCTGACCTTTGCCGCCATCCCCTCCATCATCGCGACCGTCTGGGTCATGGGCGGCGGCGGCACCGGCCCCAACGGTCCCGATCCCCGGGTGGTTCTGTCGCTTCTGGCCACTGACGGCGTATTGCTGGCTGCCTTGGGCGGCGTCGTCGGCTTTCGGGTTCTGGACGTCCTGAGGGCACGACGCAAGGGCAAGTCCGGCTCCAAACTCCATCTGCGCTTCATCATGCTGTTCGCTCTGGTGGCGGTGACGCCGTCGGTGCTGATGAGCGTCGGCTCCACCGCTTTTTTCCGTTACGGGGTCGAGAGCTGGTTTTCCGACCGGGTGCGAACCGCCCTGCAGGCCTCCCTTGAGGTGGCGCACGCCTATCTGGAAGAGCACAAGCAGATCATCGGCGGTGATGCCCTGGCCATGGCCAACGACATCAACCGCGAGGGGCCGCTGCTGCTGCGCTCACCCCAGCATTTCGCCCAGTTCGTCGGTACGCAGGCCGCCATTCGGGGATTGACCGAAGCCATCGTCTTCGATACCCGCGGCAATATCTTGGCGCGCTCGGGTCTGATCTTCGCCGTAGAGGCCAGCATCGATCAGATTCCGGCCTGGGCCTTCGACAAGGCCCGTGCCGGCGATGTGGCGGTCTTGAGCGGTACCGGCGAAGATCGGGTCAAGGCGCTGGTTCAGTTACAGGGCCTGTTTGGCGACACATTCCTGTTTGTCGGGCGCTTCGTTGACCCCAAGGTCATCGGCTATATGTCCCAGACCTCCGAGGCGGTCGCCCAGTATGAGCGCCTGGAGGGGCGGCTTTCCGGCCTGGAGCGGGCATTCTCGCTGATCTTCGCGGTGGTGGCGCTGTTGCTGGTGCTGACCTCCATCTGGGTCGGCCTGTCCATGGCGGTGAAGTTGGCCACGCCCATCGGCCGCCTGATCGATGCCGCCGAGAAGGTCCGTTCCGGCGATCTCGACGCCCGTGTGGCTGAGGATGCCGCCGATGAGATCGGCGTATTGTCCCGCGCCTTCAATCGCATGACCCAGCAATTGTCCAGTCAGCGCCAGGATCTGGTGGAAGCCAATCGCGAGTTGGACGAACGCCGCCGCTTCACCGAAACGGTGCTGTCCGGCGTCTCGTCGGGGGTGATCGGACTGGATAGCGAAGGCCGTATCCATCTGCCAAACCGTTCGGCCAGCGAATTGATCGGTCTGGCGCTGGACGATTTCGTCGGCAAGGATTTAAGGGAGGTGCTCCCCGATCTGACCGAGGCCATCGACGAGGCGGTTCGCCGGCCCGACAAACTGGTGCAGCGTGAAGTCCGTCTGTCCGCCGAAGGCGGGCGGGCCCGGACATTGCTGGTTCGGGTCGCCGCCGAACGTCTGGAGACCGAGGTCATCGGCTATGTGGTCACCTTTGACGACATCACCGAGTTGGTTTCCGCTCAGCGCAAGGCCGCCTGGGCCGACGTGGCGCGTCGGATCGCCCATGAAATCAAGAATCCGCTGACCCCCATCCAGCTGTCAGCTGAGCGTCTTAAGCGTAAGTATCTCAAGGAGATACAGAGCGATCCTCAGACGTATGTCACTCTCATCGAAACCATCGTCCGCCAGGTCGGCGACATCGGCCGCATGGTGGATGAATTCTCGGACTTCGCCCGAATGCCGGCGCCGCAAATGCGGCCGGACGACCTGACCGATATCTGCCGGCAGGCCCTTTTTCTACAGCGCACCGGCAACCCCGATGTGGAATTCGTCAATCGGCTGCCCGATCATAAGGTTCCCTTGGTCTGTGACGGCCGCCTGATCGGCCAGGCCTTGACCAATCTGCTGAAGAACGCGGTGGAGGCCATCCAGGGACGTGACGATCCCGACGCGGTACCCGGCCGCATCATCCTCAGCCTGACGGAGGAAGGCGACCGGTTCGTGGCGGTGATCGAAGATAACGGCAAGGGCTTGCCGGCGGAAAATCGGGAACGCCTGATCGAGCCCTATGTCACCACCCGCTCAAAGGGCACCGGATTAGGTCTCGCCATCGTCAAGAAGATCATGGAAGACCATGGCGGTGATCTGTATCTTGAGGATGCGCCTGAGGGGGGCGCGCGGATCGGGCTGGTCTTTCCCGCCACCCTGCAGCCGCTTTCCCAGGCCTCTGCCGAGATCAGTGTAACCAATGGCTCATGACATTCTGATCGTCGACGACGAGGCCGATATCCGCGCCCTGATCGCCGGCATTCTAGAAGACGAGGGACACTCCACCCGCGAAGCCGCCAATGCGGATGAGGCCCTGGAGGGGATTCGGGCTCGTCGCCCTAATCTGGTGATCCAGGATATCTGGCTGCAAGGGTCGCGCCTGGACGGCCTGGAAGTCTTGGACGCCATCAAACGTGACCACCCGGAAGTGCCGGTGGTGATGATCTCGGGCCACGGCAATATCGAGACGGCGGTCCAGGCCATTGAAAAGCCGTTCAAGGCCGACCGCTTGCTGCTGGTCATCGACCGTGCCATCGAAGCGGCTCGATTGCGACGCGAGAACGAAGAGCTCAAACTGCGCTCTGGATCGGCTGGGGAACTGGTGGGGGCGGCAACGGGCATCCTCCAGGTTCGCCAGGCGGTGGACAAGGTGGCGCCCACCAATTCACGGGTACTGATCACCGGCCCCGCCGGATCGGGAAAGGAAGTGGTGGCAAGGCTGATCCACACCCGTTCGCGCCGGGTGGAAGGCCCGTTCGTGGTCCTCAATTGCGCCGCCATGCATCCCGATCGCATGGAGATAGAGCTGTTCGGTACCGAACATGGCCTGGACGGCCCCGATTCCCCCCGCAAGATCGGTACCTTTGAGCAGGCCCATGGCGGAACTCTGCTCCTGGATGAGGTGGCAGACATGCCCCTGGAAACCCAGGGCAAGATCGTGCGCGTCCTTCAGGATCAGATGTTCGAGCGGGTGGGCGGCGGCAAGCGGGTCGAAGTGGATGTGCGCGTCATCGCCACCACCAACCGCGATCTCCAGGCCGAGATGAATGCCGGTCATTTCCGCGAGGATCTCTATTACCGCCTGAATGTGGTGCCGATCCGCATGCCATCGCTAAGGGACCGGCGCGAGGATATTCCCGCCCTGGCCCGCCACTTCATGATTCTGGCCGCCGGGGCCGCCGGCGTACAGCCGCGCATCGTGGGCGAGGATGCCTTGGCGGCGCTGCAGGCCTATGACTGGCCGGGCAATGTGCGCCAACTGCGCAACGTCATGGAC
>JACQAD010000005.1 GCA_016195125.1 Magnetospirillum sp. | reverse complement strand
GACAGCCTGAGGCCGGTGAAGATGTAGGGCAGCGACGACGGCAGCACCAGCTTACGGATGGTGGTGCTCATGGGCAGGTTCAGCACCCGGCCCACATTCATCAGATCCTTGTCGATGGAGGCCACGCCCACCGCCGTGTTGATCAAGGTCGTCCACAGCGAACACAGGGTCACGGTGATGGCAGAGTTGAGGAAGGCCTTCTCGAACATGGGATCGGCGCTGACATAGGTGGCCGACACCACCATGGTGACGATGGGCAGCCAGGCCAGGGGCGACACCGGCTTGAAGATCTGGATCAGCGGATTGAGGGCGGCATTGACGGTCTTGGACAGACCGCACATCACCCCCAGGGGCACCGCGATGGCGGTAGCCAGCACGAAGCCCATGAACACCGTCTTCAGGCTGGTGGCGATCTGGTCGATATAGGTAGGCTTGCCGGTGAACTTGCGCACCTTGATCTCGGCGCTGGCGTCCTCGGCCTTGATCTCGGCGTTACGCTTGGCCTGACGCTCGTAGAATGCCGCCTCCTTGGTGCGCTCGGCCTGATGATCGGCCATCAAATTGCCCACCTGCTCCCACACCTGGACCGGGCCGGGCACCGCGCCCAGGGAGGTGTGGACCTTGGGAGCCAAAGCCCCCCAGGCGAGGAGGAACAGGAAGATGGCCAGGACCGGAACGCCGATCTGGCGCCACAGCTCCCCCAACTGGGCTCGGGGCGCATTGCCGGTCAGAAGCTTGGCCAGGGGAACCAGCCAACCGACACCGGCCACGGTCAGGGTCGGCGCCGCCCGGTTCAAGGTGTTGCCCAGCGAGAAGGCCGGACGGGCGGGCTTGCCCAGGGTGGGGGCGCTACCGGGGGCGGGGGCGTTGCCCGGCGCCGTTTGGGTAATGGTGTTCATGGGGCTCTCCTCTCGTCCGGGCCTGGGTCGTCCGGTCATGGCCTTCAGTTTCCGACAACCTTGTTGTTCTCGACTTTCTGGCCGCCCTTCAGGCCGATGGCGAGGGTCTTGAGGTAATCGTTGGGCTTCTTGCCGTCATAGGTGATGCCGTCGATGAATTCCTTGGTGGGAGCGCGGTAGCCGTCGCTGTCCCAGGGGAAGTCCTCCTTGGCGACCTTGCCCTCGTCCACCAGCAGCTTGGCGGCCTTCAGGTAGATGTCCGGCTTGTAGACCTTCTTGGCCATGTCGGCGTACCAGGCATCGGGCTTGGCCTCGGCGATCTGGCCCCAGCGGCGCATCTGGCTGAGATACCAGACGGCGTCCGAGTAGAAGGGATAGGTGGCGAAGTAGCGGTAGAAGACGTTGAAATCGGGCACGGCGCGCTTGTCGCCCTTCTCGTATTCGAAGGTGCCGGTCATGGAATTGGCGATCACCTTGGCGTCGGCGCCCACATATTCGGGCTTGGCCAGGATCTTGACCGCCTCGTCGCGGTTGGCGTTGTTGTTCTCGTCCAGCCACTTGCCGGCGCGGATCAGGGCCTTGACCACCGCCAGATGGGTGTTGGGGTTCTTCTCGGCCCAGGCGTTGTTGACGCCGAACACCTTCTCCGGGTTGTTCTTCCAGATTTCGTAATCGGTGATCACCGGCACGCCGATGCCCTTGAAGACGGCGGCCTGATTCCAGGGCTCGCCCACGCAATAGCCGGAGATGGTGCCGGCTTCCAGGGTGGCGGGCATCTGGGGCGGCGGCGTTACCGACAGCAGGGCGTCGGCGCCGATCTGACCGGTGATGTTGTCGGCGCTGTAATAGCCGGGATTGATCCCGCCCGCCGCCAGCCAGTAGCGCAGCTCGTAATTATGGGTGGAGACCGGGAAGACCATGCCCATGTTGAAGCTCTTGCCCTGGGCCTTCAGGGCGTCCACCACCTTCTTCAGGGCGTCGGCCTTGATGGGATGGACGATCTTGCCGTCGGCGCCCTTGGGC
This sequence comes from Magnetospirillum sp., assembly GCA_016195125.1. Lineage (GTDB taxonomy): Bacteria > Pseudomonadota > Alphaproteobacteria > Rhodospirillales > Magnetospirillaceae > Phaeospirillum. The sequence continues at coordinate 1,855 of JACQAD010000005.1, read as the reverse complement.
AGATGCGGCTTCATCATCTCCCAGACCTCGTTGGAAACGGTGATGCCGTTGCCGTTGAGATCCATGGAGAAGGCGGTGACCACATGGGCCTGGGTGCCGTAGCCGATGGTGGCGCCGATGGGCTGGCCGGCCAGCATGTGGGCGCCGTCCAGCTCGCCCGAGATCACCCGGTCGAGCAGCACCTTCCAATTGGCCTGGGGCTCCAGAGTGACGAACAGGCCCTCATCCTCGAAGAAGCCCTTTTCCTTGGCGATGGCCAGGGGCGCCATATCGGTCAGCTTGATGAAGCCCAGCTTGAGCTCGTCCTTTTCCAGCTTCAGCTTGGCGGCCTCGGCCTGATGCGGCAGGGTCAGGGCCAGCAGGGTTGCCGCGGCAAGTCCCACGACTTGGCGGCGACCGATGGCGGCCAGGAAACCTTTGGATTTTTCATTCAGCATCGTGGTCATGTCAGCCCTCGTCCAATCTGAAACCCAAAACAGAAAAGGCGTTCCGCGGCCTCGCGCCACCCTTGGACGGGTGACATGATCCGTGGAACGCCTTTGTTCCTTCATGGCCGGGCCCCGCATCATCGCCGGGTCGGCCGCTTGTCATCTCAGTGCGGCAAACCCTCGCCATTGAGGTCGCTTGCCGCTGCGCTGCACAACAAGCAACCCGCGTGCCAGTCTGAAGTTTGATTGATTCCGGGATTTCGGCCGCGACCACGCCGCCGGAGTTTGCATATTATTTATGCAGTTGCTCGTCTGTGATTATTTTTTGGGCTACAACAGCAACAGCCGGTCAACCCAGCAATTCGGCGGCGTCGATGATCTTGTTGGCCACGTCGATCAGCCGCTGCTTCTGGTCCATGGCCATGCGCCGCATCAGGCGATAGGCCTCCTCCTCGTCGATCTTGCGGCGCTTCATCAAGATTCCCTTGGCTTTCTCGATGAGCTTGCGTTCGGCCAGAGTCGTCCGCGCCTTGTCCAATTCGCCGCGCAGGGACTGGAACTGGGCGAAGCGGGCGATGGCCACGTCGATCACCGGGCGCACCCGGTCGGGCTTGAGGCCATCGACCACATAGGCCGAGACTCCCGCCTCCACCGCCGCCTTGATGGTCTCGGGCTTGCCGTCCTGGGCGAACATCACCACCGGGCGGCCCTGCTCGATGCCAACCCGCCGCATGTCTTCGAGCGTGTCGCGATCGGGAGAATCGATATCGACGATGATCACGTCGGCAGCCAGTTCGGCCACCCGCGCCGGCAGTCCGGCACCGCTGCCGAACACCGCCACCACGGTGAATCCGTCGGCCTCGAGGGCCTCGCGGACCATCGCCGCGCGATCCCGCTCGTCGTCGACCACGATCACCCGCAAGCCCATTCCCGCCCTCTCCCGCTCTGATCTGACTAAACTAGCATGTCTTATGCCACTTGAGCCGCCCCCGCATAATACGTCTCCGCCATGCATATTTGACGACCCAGCGTCCATCCCTGATCAAATCTTGGGCAGCCGCCCCAGGCATTGCATTGGCCGGCGGCAGTGATACCCTCTGGGTCAATGGCCCTGATCAAGGATGCAAGCGACGTGAGCAAACGGATATTGCCCCTGGCCTGCGCCCTGATTCTCGCCGCCGCCCCGGCCCTGGCCGGCGGCAAGAAGGAAGGCGCCGGCGAGAGCAGCGGTACCGGTGGCGGCGACGCCTCGGCCCAATGGAGCACCCTGGCCGGCCCGCGCGAGATGATGGTTCCCCCCGCCCAGGCCAGCGAAAGCCTGGGCAATGTCACCGTCACCGCTACCATGTGGGCCGGCAGCGGCGCCGCCAAATGCCGGGTCAATTTCGTGGTGGAGAATTATTCCTCGGCCAATATCGCCATGGGAG
>JACQAD010000285.1 GCA_016195125.1 Magnetospirillum sp. | reverse complement strand
GCAGATCCTCGAGACCGTCGAGCAATTCCTCGCCGCGACGGACCAGACGGCGCCGCGCCTCCCGCTCAACGGAATTGTCCACCTGCTGGACCACCAGCAAAGCATCGACGCTCGAGATGCCGACCGGCGTCTCGACCGCATGGGCCGTCTCCATCGAATCCATGGAATCGACGAGAGCCCGCTTGAATTCGCCCTTGGCGCCGGTGTTCTCGGCCTTACGCGCGCCGCCGGCGGCGCCCTTGGAGCCTACGCCTGAAATCTTCATGCCTTATCCTAGCCGTTTGGGCCGGATTTCAATAGGCGCTATTTCGCCAGAGCCGGCGCCTCGGGTCAACTGGGCAGGTTTTGCCGGGCTGCAGGGCCGAACCTGCCCGGCCAAAATGGCCACGATCCCTTCGACTCTCAGATCATCACATTGATTTTACATCATTTTATAAATGGCACAGGTTTCGCAACAGCAGGAGTGCTAGACCCATGACCCGTCACCGGGGTGAGACCACCATGACCCGATTTGCCCGACCCGCCGACCTCGCCTTCCAACCGATCCGCGCCCTGTTGCTGGCCGCGTCCCTGTTGGCCGCGACCCTGGGAATGATGCCCGCCGATGCCTTCGGGGCGTCGCGCATCAAGGACATCGCCGATTTCGAAGGAGTCCGCGACAACATGCTGGTGGGATACGGCCTGGTGGTCGGCCTCAACGGCACCGGCGACTCGCTGACCAACGCGCCGTTCACCAAGGAGAGCCTGGTCGGCATGCTGGAGCGTCTGGGCGTCAATATCCGCGACAAGACCGGCGCCATCACCTCGGTCAGCCCCAAGAACGTGGCCGCCGTCATGGTCACCGCCGTTCTGCCCCCCTTCGCCCGTCAGGGCACCCGCATCGACACCAACGTCTCGGCCATGGGCGACGCCAAGGATCTGCGCGGCGGCACTCTGCTGGTCACCCCGCTGATCGGCGCCGACGGCGAGGTCTACGCCGTGGGTCAGGGTCAGGTCGCCACCGGCGGCTTCACCGCCTCGGGCGCCTCGGGCTCGTCCGTCACCAAGGGCGTGCCCACCGCCGGCCGCATCGCCAACGGGAGCATCGTCGAGCGTGAACTGCCCTTCGAGATGTCGCACCTGGAATCCGTCAAGGTCAGCCTGCGCAACCCGGACTTCACCACCTCGCGGCGCATCGCCCAGGCGGTCAATTCCTTCCTGGGCGGCGACATGGCCCGGCCCATCGATCCCGGCACCGTCCAGGTCGTGGTCCCCCCCGGCTATCGCGGCAACGTCGTCGGCCTGCTCACCGATATCGAGCAATTGCGGGTCGAGCCCGACCAGATGGCCAAGGTGGTCATCGACGAGGTCTCCGGCACCATCGTCATGGGCGAGAACGTGCGCATCAGCACCGTCGCCATCGCCCAGGGCCAGTTGACCATCCGCATCACCGAAACGCCGCAGGTCTCCCAGCCCTCGCCGTTCTCCGACGCCGGCACCACCACCACCGTGCAGCGCTCCGACATCCAGGTGGATGAAGGCGCCGGCAACAAGCTGGCGGTGGTCGCCCACAAGGTGACCCTGCAGGAACTGGTCGAAGGCCTGAACAGCCTTGGCATCGGCCCACGCGATCTGATCACCATTCTTCAGGCCATCAAGGCGGCGGGCGCGCTGCAGGCCGAGCTGGAGGTGCTGTGATGAGCCTCGTCCCCTCCATGGCTTCGACGCCTTACTACGATCCCACCAAGGGCCCGTCCGCCATGCCGGCGGTCACCAGCAACACCAAGCAGGCCGCCAAGGCCGGGCGCCAGTTCGAGGCGATGTTCATGAGCCAGATGTTCCAGCACATGTTCGAAGGCATCAAGACCGACGGCATTTTCGGCGGCGGCAGCGGCGAGGAGATGTTCCGGTCCCTGCTGATCGACGAGTACGGTAAAATGGTCGCCAACAAGGGCAACGGCATCGGCATCGGCGCCGGCGTCCAGAAGATGCTTCTGAGCCACCAGGAGGTGCAGTGACATGAACGCCGCCACCGACTTCCACGACGACGAATTCGACGACGTCTACGACGACGAGGCCCCCCGCCTGGAGCTTCCCTGGTTCGACGACCTGGTCTTCGCCTGCAACAATCTGTCGGACCTGCTCGAGATCGAGAACGAGGCGCTGATCTCGCACGATCCCGAGACCGTCCGCCTGCTGGCCGACAACAAGGCCGCCCTGGCGCGCCTGTACGAGCAATCGGTACTGCCCCTGATGGAAGACCCCGAACTGGCCCAGTCCCTCGACCAGGATCAGCGCGACGAGCTGGTCTCGGTCGGCACCCGGCTGCAGCAATTGGTCGAAACCAATGCCCGGCGCCTGAGAGCCGAGATCGAGGCCTATCAGCGGGTCATGGACATCATGGTCGGCGCCGCCAAGAAAAACGTCACCAGCACCACCGCCTATGGCCGCGCCGGGACGTTCGATCCCACCGCCGGACTGGCGGGCGGATCGTTGTCTTTCAACAAGGCTCTGTAAGGCCAGAACGGCGGAGACAGATCATGGCCATTACCCTGGGCCTCAACACGGCACTCTCGGGACTTCTGACCAACCAAAAGGGGTTGGACACGATTTCCCAGAACATCGTCAACGTCAACACCAAGGGCTATGTCCGCAAGGTGATGACGCCGGAATCCGTGACGGTGGCCGGCATCGGTGCCGGTGTGCAGCAGGGCGCCCTGATCCGCAATGTCGACCAAGGCCTGCTCAAGGATATCCGCGCCCAGACCTCGACCCAGGGCGCGCTGGACAGCAGCCAGACCTATTATCCGCGCATCGAGGATCTGTTCGGCAAGGTGGGCAGCAGCACCACCATCTCCCACCAGATCCAGCAATTGCAGTCCTCCTTCGAGACCCTGGCCACCCAGGTCAATACACCGGCCTTCCAATCCTCGGTGGTCCAGACCGCCAAGGACACCACCGCCCAATTCAACGAGATGACCTCGCAGCTGCAGAACCTGCGCCTGGAAGCCGACCGCGCCATCCATGACACCATCGGCACCGTCAACCAGGATCTGGCCAACATCTTCGACCTTAATCAGAAGATCGTGCGCAACGGCGCCATCGGCGCCGATGTGGGTGACCTCCAGGACAAGCGCGACAGCGCGCTCACCGATCTCGCCAAGTACATGGACATCCAGTATTTCGAGCGCGGCGACGGTTCCTACGGCGTCTTCACCCAGTCGGGCAAGACCCTGGTGGACAAGGGGGCGGCCGTCCTCAGCCATGTTGCCACCACCATCACCGATTCGTGGATGACGGCGGCCGGCGGCAATTTCAACAAGATCACCCTGTCGACCTCGACGTCGACCGACATATCCGCCGAGATCTCCAATGGCCAGCTGCGCTCGCTTCTCGACATGCGCGACACCGTGGTCCCCAACCTGCAGGCGCAGATCGACGAAGCCGCCGCCAAGTTGAAGGACACGGTCAATCTGGTCCATAACCGCGGCACCGTCTATCCGACCCAAAGCTCGAAGCTGAGCGGCACCCGCCAGTTCATCAGTCCCAACAACCCGACCCTGAACCTGGTGGGCATCGCCAGCAACGGCACGGTGGGCACCACGGTGACGGCCGACGGCTCGGCCACGGCGGATTCGACCCACCTGCTGACCAGCCTGACCGATACCACCACCGGCGCCTCGCTCAACATCACCGCCGGCCAGACCCTGACGCTCACCAACGGCACCGGCAGCAATACCTTCACCGTCAACGCCGCCTCGACCCTGCAATCGTTGCAGACCTTCATCAAAGGCGCGACCCTGGGCGGCTCGCTGACCGGCTTCCTGACCGGTATCGACGCGTTAGGCCGCCTGTCGATCACCACCAATGGCGGCACGGCACCGGCCGACAACGTCACCATCAGCGGCTCGCTGGCTACCGAATTGGGGCTTGCCACCACCGTCGCCGCCGGTGGCGGCGTGGCGGGCACCTCCATCGCCACGGCGAAGCTGGGATATTCGCCGCTTCCCGCCGGAACGGCGCCCTTGCCGCAAAAGATGTGGCTGACCGGCAACGACGACACCACCATCGCCATCTTCGACCCCAGCGGCAATCAGCTGGCCTCGACCACGCTGCGCACCATCATGACCAGCACGTCCTATACCGACGCCGCCGGCAATGGGACGTCGCTGGACATTTCCACAGCCGCCTCGCCGCTGGGCGTCAAGATCACCGACGTGGCCGCCAAGGTTCAAAGCTGGATGCGTCAGCAGAGCTATCAGGGCAATCTGCTGAGTTCGGCCAGCGCCTCCATCTCCACCGGCAAGATGGTGATGGATACCGGCGTCTCCGCCGTGACTCTGGCTTTCCGAGACCAGGTCGCCACCGCCGACGGCTCGGCCACCACCGACACCCGCATCAATTTCGACGTGGACGGCGACAGCAAGGCCGACCAGACGGTCAGCGGCTTCTCCAACTTCTTCGGGCTGAATGATTTCTTCGTCAAGACCGTGCCCAATTCCATCCAGGATTCCGGCATTCTCGACCAGAACCAGACCATCGGCACCGCCCGGACCTTCACCATCAGCGATCCGTCAGGCCAGATCGGCAATACCATCTCGGTGTCGGCGGGCGCCAACCTGGCGACCATCGCCGCCAAGATCAACGCCCAGACCCAGACCAATGAATCGTCGATCCTGACCTCGTCCAGCCTGACCCTCAACTCGGCCGCCACCTTCACCATCACCGACGCCAACGGCAATGTCTGCGCGCCGGTCACCATCGCCGCCGGCGCCACCAGCCTGACCGCCATCGCCAACGCCATCAACGGCGTCGCCGGCGCCACCTCGGCGGTGGCCAAGGCCTACCAGACCGGCCCCAACAGCTTCGGCCTGCGTATCTTCGACAGCCGCGGCGAACCGCTCAACGTCTCCATCACCGGCGGCACCATGTCGTCGGGCAACCTGTCGTCCTATCTGGGCATGCAGCAGACCCAGCTGGTCCAGGCCTCGGTGGTTCCCGAGGGTTCGGGCTATCGGCTGCGCATCCGCCAGACCGCCGACCAGGAAATGTTCATCGGCGCCACTCCCGACACCCTGACCCCTCCCGGCAGCATCCTCACCGATCTCGACATTCATCAGGCTTCGGTGCGCGCCGCCGGCAAGATCGACGTCCGCACCGATATCCAGGGGTCGCCGGCCAAGGTCAGCCGCGGCGCCGTCCAGTACAACACCGACCTGGGCAAGTACTACCTGTCCGAGGGTGACAACACCACCGTGCTGGGTCTGGGAGCGGCCATGTCCGGCAAGGTCAACATGGCCGCCGCCGGCAGCCTCTATAGCGGCAGCTACAGCATCTCCGAATACGCCGCGGCCACCGTCGCCCAGGTCTCCACCGACGCATCCCACGTCAAGGACCGCCTTGATTACGAGACCACTCTGGGCCAGTCCCTGAATAGCCAGTACACCTCGTTGAGCGGCGTCAACATCGACGAGGAAGTCTCCAATATGATCAACTTCCAGCAAGCCTATTCAGCGTCGGCCAAGGTCATCTCGACGCTGCAGGAAATGTTGGATACTCTCATTAATATCATGAAGTAAGGGAGGCCGGTCATGACCCGCATCGGCACACTCGGCGCCAATACCGCCTATGTCGACCGTATCTTGGACATCCAGAGCCGGATCAGCACCGAACAGGTTCAGGTCTCCACTGGCCTCAAATCCGAGACCTATGATGGTATCGCCGCCGGTGCCAACACGGTCATCAATTTCGAGAACGAAAGCGCCCTGGCCCAGCGTTTCATCGACAACAACAGCGTCTGGGCGACCAAGCTGAGCGCCGCCAGCACCGCCGCCAGCGGCATTCAGAAGACACTCACCAACTTCCAGAAAGCCCTGACCAATTATCAGCAGAACAGTCCCAAGAACCAGTTGAACGTCAAGACCGTCCAGAACGCCGCCTTCCAGACCATGCAGGACATCCAGGCCTACCTGGCGACCAACGTCAATGGTCAGTACCTGTTCTCGGGCGGGCGCGTCTCCACCGTTCCGGTCCAGTTGCCGGCGGCGTCCCTCAGCGCGTTCCAGACCATCTATGACGGCTCCATCAACACGGCCGCCACCACCCGCACCGCCGATCTGCAGCACCTCACCTTGACCAACAAGGAGACGACCGCGCTATCGTTCAACGCGGCCAGCGGCACCATCGTTCCGACCAAATCCGACGCCTTCACCCAGATCTACGCGGGCTCGCGCATCACCGTCGCCGGCAGCACCTCCAGCCCGTCCAACAATGGCAATTTGACCATCAAGACCAAGGCGGTCTGCAATACCGCCGGCACCCCCCTGGGCGAGGGCCAGAGCACCACCAACGTCATCACCTACGGTACCAGCACCACCACCAATATCACCGCCACGGCGCTTAACCCGCTGACCTTCAAGTTCGCCCCCGACGGGACGCTCAACATGACGGCGACCACCGCCGGCACCCTCAGCAACCTGACCGTCGGCGCCAAGTTCACCATCGCGCCGCCCTTGGCCAACGGCTCGGCCACCACCGGCTACGAAGGGTCGTACAAGGTTCTGAGCAACGTCAACGGCGTGGTCAATTTCACCACCGATCTGGACACCGCCCAGACCGAGGCGGTGGCCAATACCGCCATCACCTTCGCCATCAACGGCGCCGCGGCGGCTCATCCGGCCACGGCCGGCACCCTGAACTTCACCACCACCACCTCGGCCGTGACCGGCAAGACCACATCGACCCTGTCCGCCGTCAGTCCTCCGGGCACCGACTTCTCGGGCGTGGCGGTGGGTGATCAGATCACCCTGGCCGGCACCGCCGACCACAACGGCACCTTCACGGTGACCAGCAAGGGGGCCGGCGGCTCGTCCATGTCCTTTACCCTGAACCCCGAGGGGGCGCGCGTTGCGCAATTCCTGCCGCAATCGGGCCGAATCGATGCCACACTGAGCTACACCGATGGCAGCGGCGCCACCGTCAACCGCGGCCTTCTGGATTACGGCTCGCTGCAATTCGCCTCGAGCGGTACGACGGGTGAGCGCATCACCTCGGCCAACGCCAACGGCTTCCTTGATTCCACGGGCAACCCCGCCCCGCCGATCGGCGCCGTCATGACCATCAAGAGCACCAGCGGCGTCAATGACGGGGTCTACAAGATCACCGCCAACAACGGCAATTACGTCGAGGTCCAAAGCGTCAGTCTGGGTGCCGACGCCCTGTCGACGACCAGTTCCATGAGCTCGAATACCTGGTACCAGGGCGACACCTTGCAATTGCAGCATCGGGTCGATACCGACCGCACCGTCGATGTGGGCATCTACGCCTCGGACCCGGCCTTCGAGAAGGCGATCCGGGGATTGTCCCTCATTGCCCAGGGTGTGTTCGGCACGGCGGGCGGCCTTGACGCCCATCCCGAGCGCATTTCCCAGGCCCTTTACCTGATCAACGACGCCATCGAATCACCGGCCTCGGGCACCCCGCCGTTCGGAGCGGAAAAAGCGGGCGACATCAAGACCGTCAGCGCCAATATCGGCTCGACGCAAAGCATCATTTCCCAGAAGAACGACAAGCATAACCAGTTCATCACCTTCTTGAACCAGCGGGTAATCGACATCGCCCAGGTGGACAAGACCACGGCGGTGACCACCTTGCTGTCCGATCAGACCGCCCTGCAAGGCAGTTATCAGGCCCTGGCCCAGGTGCACTCGCTGTCGCTTCTGAACTTCCTCAAATAAGCAGCAACGGCCGGCGAGCATGGCTCACCGGCCGTCAGGCATCTTCGCTCGGATCGAGATTATTCCTCGGCCGCGCCCGGCTCCTCGCCGCCCGCCCCCGCTTCGACCCCGGCTTCAGCTTCGGCTTCAGCTTCGACTTCGGCCTCGGCGGCGTGCTGCAGCAATCCCAGTACCTTGTTCTCATGATCGAGCAGGTGACGGGTCGATTTCAGGGCCTTGTAGTAATGGCCCTCGGCCACCGCCTCACTGATCTCGGTCGCCAGAATCGCGGCGCTGGGGCAGGCCATGACGTAGCTGTCCAGGTAATGGCTGTACATGCGCAGATACTCGGCCCGCTTGGACGGGAAGATATAGGCGCATTGCAGGGCGAAATAGACCCTGGACGCCGGAGTGACGCTGTCGTCATCCGACAGGATTTCCTTTTGCCGCAGGATCGAGCAATCGTTGAGCACCCGGACCTTGGTGTTGGAACTGGCGTTTTCCAGCACGGCTCCGTTGATGATCAGCTTTTCGCCCGGCTTGAGATCGATGATAAGCGGCAACGCAAGGCACTCCGTTCAGGTCACTGCGGGGAGAATGGCACCAACCTCCACCGGTGGCAATTCAATGCGGCTATGACGCTACCAGCCGCCCTTTTCCAGCCAGGCCTGGACCATCCACAGCCGATCCGAGCCCCAGAAGCCCTCCCCATCGACCATGAAGAAGGGCGCGCCGAAGACCCCCCTGGCAATGGCCGCTTCGGTCTCGTCCTTGAGACGGCCCTTCCACACGGAATCTTGAGCCGCCGCCTCCAGCTCGGCACGGTCGACGCCCAGCAGGACGCCGATATCGGCCGCCACCTCCAGCTTGGAGATATCGCGGTTCTCGGCGAAATAGGCGTGGAATACGGCCATGGCATAGGCCTTGGCCAGATCGGCATCCCGGCTCGCCAGCCACCAATAGGCCCGCGACGGGGGCAGGGACGCCACCGGGAAGGGATCGGGAAAGGAATAGGGCGCGTCCATCAGTCGGGCCAGCCGGTCCCAATCCCGGCGGGAATAGGCCCCCTTGAGCGGCTGATCCACCAGCGGAACATTGCCCGAGGCCTTGAAGGCCGAGCCGATCATGATCGGCTTCCACGCCACCTGGCGCCCCAGCCGCTCCACCAGGGAATCGATTTCCAGGCTGGCGAAATAGGCATAGGGCGAGGCGAAATCGAAAAAGAACTCCACCGGGGCCGACATGGGCGCCTTACTCCTACCAGGGAATGGAAGAGCCATCGTAATGGATGAAGGCGCCGCTGTCTTCGGCCCGAAGACCGGCCAAGACCTTGCGCATACCGGCGACGGCGGTGACGGCCTCCAGCGGCGCGCCCGGCCCGCCCATGTCGGTCTTCACCCAGCCCGGCGACAGCGCCACGGTGAGGACGCCGCGCGAGGCCAGATCCACGGACAGGGATTTCATCACCATGTTCAGCCCGGCCTTGGCGACGCGATAGGCGTACGCGCCGCCCGAGGTGTTGTCGGACATGGCGCCCATCTTGGACGACACGGCGGCGATGATCTTGCGGCCCACCATCTGGTCGACGAAGGCCTCGGCCAGTTTCAGCGGCGCCAGAGTATCGACGGCGACGACCTTCAGGAAGCCCTGGGGATCGACGGCGCCGAATTCCTGGTTCTCGCCGTAGATGCCGGCATTGTTGAGCAGGATGTCCAGCCCCAATCCGGCCAAAGATGCCTTCAGCCGCGCCACCTGTTGGGGGTCGGCCACGTCGCAGACATAGACCTCGCCGCCGGCCTCGGACAGGGCGCGGCCCCCCATGGGATCGCGCACGGTGCCCAGCACCCGCCAGCCGTCGGCCGCGTATTGGCGGGCGAATTCCAGTCCCATGCCACGATTGGCGCCGGTGATCAGAATGGTCGGCATGGTGCGTGCCTCCTGATGTCATTCGCATCCCGAGGTCGCCTGACGGCCTCGGGATGCGAAGTGTCGATGGCGTTCCTAGCCCTTGAGGGCGGTAACCTCGATTTCCACCTTCATGCGCGGATCGACCAGACCGCAGACGATGGTGGTGTTGGCCGGGCGGATGCCCTTGAAGGCCGCACCCAGCACCGGGGCGATCATCTCGAAGAAGGCGGCTTCGGTGATGTAGGCCTTGACCCGCACCACGTCCTTGAGCGACGAGCCCGCCTGCTCCAGCGCCGCCGCGATGGT
>JACQAD010000335.1 GCA_016195125.1 Magnetospirillum sp. | reverse complement strand
TCGACGCTGATCCTCACCTGCTGGAAATCCTGCCACAGCTGGGCCAGACGCAGGATCGGTTGCGCCACGCGGCCGGCCAGCATGTTGAAGGCCACCAACTGGCCGATGGTGAGATCGCCGTCCATCACCAGCCGCGCTCCGAACCACAGGGTGGCGGCGGTGGCCAGCTTCTGGATGGTCTGGACGCCCTGGGAGGCCATGGAATTGAAGTTCGACGACTTGAACGAGACCTGGACATAGGCCGCCAGCTGCTCGTCCCATTTGCGCTGCATCTGGGGCTCGACCGCCAGGGCCTTGCAGGTCTCGACGCCGTTGATGGCTTCGACCAGCAGGGCCTGGTTCTCGGCGCCACGCTTGAACTTTTCCTCGGTCAGCGTCTTCAGGACCGGCGTGGCGGCCAGGGACAGCACCACATAGAAGGGCAAACTCCCCACCACGATCCAGGCCAGGATCGGCGCGTACCAGAACATCACCGCGAAGAACACCACGGTGAACAGCAAATCGATCACCAGGGTCAGGGCCGAACCGGTGAGGAAGGAGCGGATGTTCTCAAGCTCGCGCACGCGGGCCACCGTATCGCCGACGCGGCGCGCCCCGTGATAGGCGATGGGGAGACTCATCAGATGCCGGAATAGCCGCGAGCCCAGCTCGACATCGACGCGGTTGGTGGTGTGGGAGAAGACATAAGTGCGCAAATAGCCCAGCACCACCTCGAAGATACTCACCGCCACCAGGGCGAAGATCAGCACGTCGAGGCTGGTCAGCGCGCGGTGGACCAGCACCTTGTCGGTGACCACCTGGAAGAACAGCGGCGAGATCAGGCCGAACAGCTGGAGGAAAAACGAGGCCAGCAAGACTTCGCCGAACAGCCTCCTATACTTGACCACCGCCGGAATGAACCAAGTGAGGTCGAAGCGCGAGCCCATGGCCGCCAACTGGGCGCGGGTGGCGATCAGCACCAGACGGCCGTCCCAGCGCTCGGAGAGATCGGCCAGCGAGACCTGCTCAGGCCTGCCCACCACCGGATCGTGGATGACGCATTGCTCGCCCTCGACTTTCGCCAGGATGAACCACGCCCCATCGGGCCGCCGCGCCATGCAGGGCAAGGGCGTGGCCGCCAGCTTCTCGACACCGGAATCGACGGCACTGGCCTTGAATCCCACCTCGCGAGCATAGCGGATCAGGTCGATCTCACCAACAACCAATGCGGGATCGCCATGTCGATGACGAAGGGCTTCGTAGTCGGCGGGCCTCTCGAACAGCTTCGCCAATAAGGCGAGACAAACCAAGGCGGAATCGGGTTGGGCCGCCGCAGGTGTTTCCGCCCCGGCGGGAGTTGATTCAGATCCTGGAGACTCATCCGCCGTCATAAATAGTTATATTTCCACGAGATAAGCATAACTTACGAAAAGCTGCCTATGCATGAGCCGGAGACAGTAACAAAGAAGGCGATTTACAACCTTAAGAAAATTGTATGCCTTCCGGTTTGTTGACAGCTTTCCGAAAGGTTCGTAGCGTCGTGCAATCCGTGCGAGTGGGGACGGAGAAGAGGGGCGTCATGACAGGGGCGAATGCAGCGGTGTCGGCGGAGGCCGACAGCGAACGGGTGGATTTTGCCGCGACGCCAGCTCAGGTGCTGGGCGATGGTCTTTCTCGCCATGAAGTCGCCCGAGCATCGCGGCCGCAGCTTGGCCGAGTTCGAGGCCCTGGCGGTGCCGGCGATCATGACACGGCAGTTCCGCCTGTGGCGCAACGACAAGCAGCCCATCGCCCTGGCCGTCTGGGCCATGGCCTCCGACGACGTGACGGCCCGCATCAAGGCCGGCGAACGCCCCCTCTCCCCCGCCGACTGGAATAGCGGCCCCCACTTCACCCTCGTCGAGCTCATCGCCCCCTATGGCGGCAAGGAAGGATTTGAGCGGGTGCTGGGGGAGATGACGGGGGCCGAATGATGACGCAACGAAATACCCTCCCATGGCTTTATTTTGAGCTCGCCCTGGCGGCCTTACTGATGGCGCCCCCAGCCGGAGCCGAATGGAAAAACCGGCAAGTCGAGGATGTCACCTTCGAGGTGATAGAAACCGGTTATGAACCGATGTCGTGCTGCAACCTCGGGCCGAAGGTTACCCGGGAGGCCAACTGGTTGAGCGACGATGTCGTAGCCTTCAACGCTTTGCGGGACGTTCCGGACGCCAATCGCAACCAACTTCAGCGGGCAATCGTCTTCGACATCAGGACGCACACGTCCAGGGTAGTCGTGGAGGAGGGATCCATTCAGTGCAGGAACCCGGAGCGGCAAATCGCCAGCGTAAAACACCTCACCCCGACAGGGGATCGCCGTTTGATGCGGCTGGATGCCGAGGGCAAGCCCGCCCTCGAAGCTGCCAGGAGGGCTGCCGCATGACGGATGAATCACCTCCCGTTTCCCGCCCTTTACGCAAATGGCAAAAATCCCTTCTGTGGGGGTGGGTTCTCACGCCCGTCATTGTATTTGTCGGCTTAGCGCGTGCTTTCACTTTCGATTGGATGCCATCTCCCGCATCCGACTACGTCGAGACAGTAGTTCGGGCACATCTTGCAAGAGTGCTTGCCGATCCAGGGCAGTTTCGCGACAGGCCTGTTCTTGCCATGGAAAAAAGTTATGCAGGCTGCCGTCGGTGGCTACCGCAGGAATTATGGCAAGATTGCATTGCCCTCGGCCTAAGTGAGGATTTGATCGCTCTCGGTGGGGTTGAACACCTTCGGGCTGCCTTGGCCAATCCATGCCCTTCCATCGATTGGTTGGAGGGGCTTCGCGGCGTGCATTACTCGATTCTTGATGAAAAGTATCGGGCACTAAGTATCGACGGTCGCGACAGCCGGATTGATATGGTGGCCGATATGCACGGTTACTTTCACTGTGATCAACGACGACGGAGATCTGAGAGAGTCACGGTCTATGCGCTCTCCAAAACTCCACCTTTTCGAACGAAACTTACTGAACTGACCTTTCAGCACTGAGGCGGAACCATGGCAAACTACACCCTTACATTCAAAGTGGTTGAAGCCTCGGTTGGCAAAAAATGGGGTCAGAGTCCAATTATGCCTCGCCGACATCCGTTGAACCAGATTCAGGAGCATGGTGATCGTGGTTCGTCTTTCACGCTATGACATTGCGGATGTACCGCAGCATGTGATCCAGCGCGGCAACAATCGCTGCGTGACATTCGTGGCGGACGAGGACTACGCCTTTTATTTGGAGTGCCTGGGCGACGCGGCGGGGCGACGATAAGACTCTGCCCACTTTCCATGAAATCCGCTCGCCTCTATGCCGAGCTGGGCGTGGATGCCCAGGCGCTGCTGGGGCACCCGCGCGACGATCTTGGCATCCGCCAGCAGCGGTTCCTCGGCATTGAGCAGGCGAACCTCATGACCGGCATCAATCAGCGGGCCACCGATAGACAGCAGCCCCAGTGGCACCTGCGGCCCCATGCCGCGAATGGTGATGGCGCGGTAGGGTGGATTGATCAGCAGGATACGCATGGCTTCCTCCTCGTGCGATGACGGGAGATGTAGAGCAGGGAGTGTGCCAGTGGCGGAAATGCTGGGGATTAGGTCTGGGGCTGTATACGGCGTTTATAGTGGCGTTACCTCAATCCCAGCCGGGTCATCATCTTCAGCAGCCCCACCCGCGACAGGCCGAGGCGACGGGCGGCCGCGCTGTGGTTGTTGCCGGTGGCGGCCAAGGCGATGGTGATTAGACGGCGCTCCAGATCGGCCACGGCCTCGGCCAGGGTGGAGGGCGCGGCCTGGGTGATGGCGGCGGGATCGCCGCTGCGGGCGAAGGCGAGATCGGCTGGCGTGATGACGCTTCCCTCGGCCAGGGCGGCGGCGGAGGTCACTACCGCCTTGAGTTCGCGGACATTGCCCGGCCAGTCCTGCTCGGCCAGCCACGCCAGGGCTTCCGCCGTCAGATGCAAGCGTCGGCGCTTGGCGGGATCGGACAGGAAGCGGGCGGCCAAGGGGGCGATATCCTCGCGGCGCTCGGCCAATGGCGGGCTGCGCAAGATCAGGCCCTTGAGGCGGTAGTAGAAGTCTTCCCGGAAGGAACCCTCCGCCACCATGGCCTCCACATCACGATGGGTGGCCGAGACCACCCGCACATCGGCGGTCAGGGGTTGGCGTCCGCCCACCGGGGTATAGGTGCCTTCTTGCAGGAAGCGCAGTAGCTTGACCTGCATGACGGACGGCATTTCGCCCACTTCGTCCAGGAACAGGGTTCCGCCATGAGCGGCGGCGATCAGGCCCTGGCGGTCCTGATGGGCGCCGGTGAAACTGCCCTTCAAGTGGCCGAACAACTCGCTTTCCAGCAGTTCGGCCGGAATGGCGCCGCAGTGAACGGCCATGAAGGGGCCGGAACGGCGCGGACTGGCGGCGTGAAGGGCCTGGGCCACCAGTTCCTTGCCGGTGCCGCTGGGCCCCAGCACCATGACCGGCAGGTCGGCGGGACCGATCCGGCGGATCATCTCCTTGAGGCGCAGGATGACGGGACTGGCCCCGAAGATAAGGTTCTCGGCGGGCTGGGCGGCGCGCAAGGATGTCACTTCCTGCTCAAGGCGGCGCTTGAGCAAGGCCCGCTCGACTACGAAACGCAGCAGATCCGGTTCCACCGGCTTGGCCAGGAAATCCCAGGCCCCCGCCGCCACCGCCCGCAGCGCCAGGTCATGATCGGCATGAGCGGTCAGCACCACCACCGGCACGGCGGCGAAGTCGGGAACCAGCGACAATCCCGCTTCCGGCGTGCGCTCGGGCGGCATCACCAGATCAAGCAGCACCAGATCGGGGCGCTCCCGCTGAAAGGCTTCGCGCGCCTGGGGGCCGTCACAGGCGGTGACCACCACATGTCCCTGCTTTTCCAACCACGCAGCGATATTTTTTCTTATTAAAATCAAGTGTTTCCTGAGAAACAATCATCTTCATTATGAACATATGGACAGAATTAGTATTA
>JACQAD010000074.1 GCA_016195125.1 Magnetospirillum sp. | reverse complement strand
CTTCCGATCTGGCTGGGCCATGCTGGGGCGCTCCTACCGTGCCCTGGGCAATATGGCCGAGGCCAAGGACGCCTATGTCAAGGCGCTGGAGCTGCTGCCCGGCGAGGTCCAGACCCGTATCGAATACGCCGTGCTGCTGCTGGACGAGGCCTAGGGTGATGCCCTGCCGCCCGAGGCCACGGTGCAGATGGAGCAGGTGCTGGCCCTCGCTCCCGACAATCCCGACGCCCTTTACTTCGTCGGCTTGGATTCCGCCCAGAAGGGCGATACCTCCAGGGCACGGGCGCTATGGGCGCGTCTGCTGGTTCAGCTTCCCGCCGAATCGCCGGCCCGCGCCCAGGTTCAGCAGAGCCTCGACAGTCTGAAATAAAAAAGATATCCAAGCGATATCGCATTTTATTGAATTCTTCATGGCCGCCGTCCTATCCTGAGTCTATCAGGAGGTGTGCGATGCCAGTGACTGCCCTTGTGATCGCCTGCGCCGGCTCGGTCTGCACCTACAGCGCCATCACCGATCTGGTGTCGCTGAAGCAGTGCGAGAGGCTTGCCCCTATCATCGCCGGCATGTCGCGGGCCGAGATGACCTCGCTGGTCTACACCCCGGCGGATCAATCCTCGACGATGTCGTTCAAGTGTCTGGACGGGCAGAGCGGCGCCGTGCTGATGTCGTTCGACAGCGAAGCGGAGGAACTGGCGGCGGCGCGTTGAATCAGACGCGCCTCCCGGTGACGGAGGGCTTTATTCCAGGGCCTGCCGCAGCGCGGCGGCGCTGGCCCAGGGCGCCAGGACCAGGGCGGCGGCCAGCATGGCGGCCAGGATCAGCAGATGGGGCTTGGCCGACATGCCCTGAACGGCGGCGTCGATGGCCCCCACTCCGAAAATCAGCACCGGCACGTAAAGCGGCAGGATCAGCAGCGACAGCAGCACGCCGCCCCGCCTCGCCCCCAGCACCAGAGCGGCGCCGATGCCGCCCACCAGGGACAGGACCGGCGTGCCCAGGGCCATGGCCGCCAGCAGGGTGATGAAGCCATCCTCATGCATGTGCAGCAGCACCGCCAGGACCGGCGCGGCGATCATCAGCGGCAGGCCGGTGGTCAGCCAATGGGCCAGCATCTTGGCGGCCACCACCACGCCCAGCGGCGCCGGGGTCAGCACCAGCAGCTCCAGCGAGCCGTCTTCGTAATCGGCCTGGAACAGCCGGTCCAGGGACAGCATGGAGGCCAGCAGGGCGGTGACCATCAGCACGCCGGCCGAGACCCGCTCCAGTACGTTGACTTCGGGGCCGATGCCGAAGGGAAACAACACCACGGTCAGCACGAAGAAGGTCACCACCATGACGCTGTCCGAGCCCTGGCGCAGGGCCAGACGCAGGTCGCGGCGCACCACCTCGAAAAAGCGGTTCATGGCAGCTCCTCGGCGACGGCGAACTTATCCAAATGCAACTCCGTCGCTCCCGGCATGACGATGTCCGCATGGGTGGACAGCACCACCATGCCGCCCGTGGCCCGATGCTCGGCCAGCACCTGTTCCAAGGCCTTGATGGAGGCCTTGTCGAGGGCGGTGGTCGGCTCGTCCAGCAGCCATAACGGGCTGGGCGCCGCCAGTAGGCGGGCGAGGTTGGTACGGCGCTTCTGGCCGGCCGACAGCATCTTGCCGGGTATGGAGGCCAGCCGGCTCAGTCCGAAACGCTCCAGGGCATGATCGACGGCGCGCCCGGCCCGCTCGGCATGGGGGTCGTGGAGATGGGCCCAGAAACGCAGATTCTCGGCCACCGACAGGACCGGCTTCACCGCGTCGTGATGGCCCAGGTAATGGGTCCGCTCGGCATGGGCCTCGGGATCGTCGCCGACGGATTGGCCGTTCCACGCCAGGGCGCCATGGGCAGGCTTCAGCAGCCCGGCCAGCACGCGCAGCAGGCTCGACTTGCCCGAACCGTTGGGGCCCAGCAACACCAGGGCGCCGCCGGCGGACAAGGAGAATCCCAGCCCGGCGAACACCACGCGGCCGCCGCGCACACAGGCCAGATCCTTGGCGGAAAAGCTTGTCTCGGTCATGGCCGGCACCATGGCAAAAATCGAAGGCTTTGACGAGGGGTGATTGGGACGGATGGCGATTAGCCCCTTGCCTTTTGCAACCAGCGACCGATCATACAGGGATGACTCTGATCGGCAGGACGGTATGGGGGTACGAGATCAGGCGGCGCCATGTGGTGCTGGGCCTGACGGGGGTCGTCGCGGCGCTGCTGTGCCTGGCCTGGGAGGTGCTGCCCGATGCCGGGCTGCGCTGGGGGCTGGTCAAGGGCCTGCGCGCCCTGGGCATGGTCGAGGTCAGCGTCGCCGACACCGACATCTCCTTGTTCGGCGGCCGCCTGACCGTGCGCAAGGTGGTGGCGCGGCCCGCCCTGGGCAATGCCCTGGGCATCAAGGATTTCGCGTTGCGGTTCCGCTGGGCGCCGCTATTGGACAAGCGGCTGGTGCTGGACCGGGTGGCAGTGGAAGGCATCGACATCGACCTGAAGCGCGAAGACGGCAGCTTCGTCCTCAACGGCCTGCCCCTGGCGGTGGCGGCGACGCCGTCCGTTCCGCCGGGCACCCCGGTTCCCGCCCAGGAATGGGGGCTGGACGTGGCCAGTCTGGAACTGACCAATTCCCGCCTGCATCTGGCCGACGGCGACTTCACGGCCGAGATCGCGGTGGAACGGCTGCTGGTGGAGAATCTGCACAGCCGCAATCCGGCGGTGCCGGTGGCCTATCACCTGATTGGCAGCCTCAACGGCGCCTCGGTCGCGCTGGACGGCACCGTCAAGCCCTTTGCCGCCGAGCCCGGCTTTGCCCTCAAGGCGGTGCTGGGCAAGGTGGCCCTGACCGATTTCGCCGCCCTGGCCGGACGCAATGGCATCGCCGGCCTGCACGGACAGGCCGATCTGACCCTCGACATGCAAGGCGCGGTGACCGAGGCCGCGACGACGGTCAAGGCCAGCGGCAGGCTGGTCCTCGACGATCTGGGCCTTGACGCCCCGGTGACGGCCCATGCGGCCCATGTGGATCTGGACTTGCGTCGCCTGGATTGGGACGGGGCCAGGGCCGAGCTTTCCGCCGCCCTCGATGTCGCCACCCTGGCGGTCACGGCGCCCGGCGGCAGCGGCGCCGCCGCCAAGCTGGCATTGGATGTGCGCCAGGCCGAGTGGAACGGCACCAGACTCTCCCTGGCCGCCCATCTGGATGGGACCGCTCTGTCGGGCCGGGGCGAGGCCGGCGGCAATGGTGCCGCCGCCAGTCTGGAATTGGAGGCCGAAGCCCTCTCCTTCGAGAATCAGCGACTCTCCTGGCGGGGGCGGATGTCATTGGCGGGGGGGCATGTGGCGGTGGCCGGAGTGGATGCCGGTCCCGAGAGTCTGGCCTGGGTCGGGCGCCTGGACGTGGATACGGCTCAGGCTTCGGGACGGGCCGAGGGCAAGCTGGATTTGGGGGGGCAGCGTCTGGCGGTGACCGACACGATCATCGGCCATAAGCGCGCCAGTGCCGAGGGCTGGGTCGAGTTCGGCGCCGCCACCACCGCCCAGATCAAGCTCGACCTTGACGGGCTGACTGTCCGGGATGGCGCCAAATCCATGGATTGGGCCGCCCTCGACCACCTGGAGGCGATGGATCTGGCCTTGGCCAAGGATGGCGGGGTCAGGGTCGGCCGCCTAGGCGTCGATGGGTTGAATGCTCTCAGGAAGGATGGCAAGGGCGCCTATCCCTGGCGCTTCGAAGCCCGGCGCCTGCGCCTGGAGCAGGCCGGGCGGGACGGCGACGGCGATGTTACGGTGGCCGAAGCCCGCCTCGACGGTCTGGTGGCGCGCCTGACCCGAACCGGCGACGGCTTCCTGGGCTTCATGGCCGATAAGGGCAAGGAGCCCAAGGCGCAGAAAGCCGGCGACGAACCCGATTATAGCCTGGGCAAGCTGGTCCTGAGCGGTGACAGCCGCGTGCACTTCGAGGACCGCTCGCTGCCTGATCCGGTGCGGCTGGAGGTGCGGCCGCTGGATCTGACCCTCGGCAATCTCGATACCGAAACGCCCGAGCGGGATATTCCGTTCGACCTCAAACTGGGTATCGGGCGGTCCACCATCGCACTGGCCGGGAATGTGCGGCCCTTCGCCGCCGAACTGTCGGGGCGCGTGGATGGGCAGATCAAGGCCTTTGAACTGCCGCCGCTGTCGCCCTATCTGGCCGATGCCCTGGGCGTGCAGCTGCAATCGGGGCATTTCGACGGAACCCTGGGATTGGGAGCGGCGCGAGGCAAGCTCTCCGGCGCTCTCGACGTCGCGCTGTCCAACCTGTTCATCGCGCCTCCCGATCCCAATGCGCCGCTTTCCAAGAAGGCGGAAATGCCCATCGAGACGGTGCTGGATCTGCTGCGCGACGGCGACGACCGTATTCATCTTTCGCTCCCCATTCGCGGCGATACCGCCAATCCCGATCTCGATATCAGCGACGCCGTCGCCCAGGCCGTGGCCGGGGCATTGAAATCCACCATGCTGACCACCTTGAAGCTGGCCTTTCCGGTGGCGGCCCTGATCG